>NZ_JBGOOD010000114.1:0-5832 GCF_041439475.1 Vibrio sp. 1S139 | reverse complement strand
GGATTATCTGCTAACTGCAGGATCGTTCAAGTCTTCTTAAACGATCGGCATTATCTCGAGTGGAGAGGCTTTGGATGAGATGAGGCTTTGACCCGAACCTCGCTTTAGTGTGCGATATCGAGTTGGTTGTCTTTCACGCCGTTAATACGGAACCAACCTGCAATACTGAATCGCTCTGTGTTTGTCGGCAGTACCTCGTGTGGGAACTGTTCAGATAAGAACACAAATAAGCGGCCTGACTTTGGTGGAATGGTCGTGATGTGGTTGTCTTTTAGGTCGTAAACCACAAGTTCACCAGCGTCTTCTTCTGTCCACTCATCATTCATATAGAACACAGTGGTCAGGCGGCGGTTTTCATTGCCCTTGAAACAGTCTAAGTGCTTCTGGTAGAAGTCGCCTTTTTCGTATTTAGCAAAGTGCGCTTCGTACTCGAACAGACCCAAAAAGAACGCTTGGTTTGCCGCTAAACGAATTTGTTCCATTTTGTCTAGGAACAGAGATGCTGGCTGACCCATATCGCGGCGCACCCATTGAATCTTGTCACTACGAATGGTCGACTCTCGCGTTACTTCATCGTTACGGCCAATCCTAGCCTTTTTCCAGTTCTCTGGAATGCAATCCCTCAATGCCACCACTTCTTCTTGAGTTAAGAAGTCATCCCAAACGAAATAACCTTGGGTAGAAAGAGCATCGATTAATTGGTTCATGTATAGCACTCAGACAATAAATTAGAGGCGCATATATAGTCCTAATAACTCAGGCCAACAAATCACATGTTTTGTCGTCACGATAAAACATGTGGAGGCTAGAGTAGCAAGGCCTATAGAGTAAGGTTTACGGCAATGCGGGCATTCGATAATGCTGAAAAATATCGGATGAAATTGATGGCAATCTTTGGAATTTGTTCCTGTGCACTGAGTTGAATTGGAATTGAGTAATTGAGTAATTGAGTGAATACCAATAGAAATCTTGATTCGGGTTCTCTATCCGGTTTTAGATTGTTGTCTTTAACAAAATGATCACAATTGAAGTTGAATTTGCTATTGTACAGGTCTGACCAGTTGTTTTATCACAAGGAGCGGTTTTGCAGCTGCATACCATCAAAGGCTATATCCAAGACATGTATCTCGTAGAGTACCCAGATAGGTTGCTGTTACTTGATGGTGCGTGCCGTGCGGATATTCCTCATCTTAGGGCTTTCATTGAAGATGAGCTTGGCCGTGAATTTAGCGACCTACATACTGTGGTTGTTACACACATGCATCCGGACCACACAGGGGCAGCGCATACGCTCAGAAAGCTGACTAATTGTCATTTGGTGGCAGCAAACAGAGACAAAGATTGGTATCACGGCATCGATGGCATTTTGATGCACCTGACCGACTTAGCGCTTGCTAGGTGGATGGCGAACCGCTTAGGCAAGCCTAAAGCAAACCTATGGTATTCAAGAAAGTTAAAGCCGGACTACAAGCTGTCTGATGGGGATAGTATTCCAGGGTTTGATGATTGGTTGGTTCTTGAAACACCGGGCCATACCGACCGTGATCTCTCGGTCTATTGCCCATCACACAGCGTGGCTTATGTTGCCGATTTAATGGTCGAGGTTAAGAAGAAGCTGATTCCGCCGTTTCCTATCTTTCACCCTAATAAGTATCGAGCGTCTGTATCGCGCATTTATGACATGCAGCTCGATACCTTGCTGGTGGCGCATGGTGGGCAAGTCGATTTCAGTCAGAAGGCTTTTGAACACCTGCTGATGAGTGCCCCAAGAAGGCCTGTTACACATTGGCGAGTGACGAAAATCAAAACCAAGAAATTACTTTTATCGATTGGGCGATTTGGTTTTCAATCTCATGGTAAATCGAAGAAATAGATCAGAAGTCTGAATGCAAAGTCGTGTATTCAGAGCTGAAAGTAGAAATAGAAAAATAGATAGCAATAAGGCCAGTCATGAGACTGGCCTTATATCGTTGTGAGTAGCTTTAGTTATAACCTGTGGAGCGGTTACGATGACTCGGATTAGTGAGTCAGCAGGAATTCACCCGCAGGGTCAACAATCACTTTGTCACTCATGCCTTGACGTCCAAGCAACATCATGTAAGTCATGTCTTGACGGTTGCTTAGCGTGATATCGATCGGCCATTGTTGGCCACCGATTCTTAGCATGGTTTCAATCACGCAACGGTGTTCAACTTCGCCGTTAGATGATTTAATTTTCTTACTTGTTTTCAGTTTCGCCTTGCAGCGCACCGTCTCTTCTAGGTGATAAACGTCTGGGTGAAGGTCGAACTCTACGAATTTCTCACCATTTGATTTAACACATAGTAGATTGTCTACGTGTAGAGAAGAGGTTTTAGCCCCTGTATCAACACGTGTATGTAGTCCAGTTATCCCTAACTCTGGTAAGCAAAGTGCTTCGGTATTCCCTATGATCATTTTATTGTTCATTTTCTTTCCAATCATGAGTTATCGGTATTCAATCAGCCCTTGCCACGAGTACGGTTAGCGTTTGGTTTTGCATTCTTCTCGATGAATTCGAAAATCATGTCTGCTACATCTTTACCCGTTGCTTTCTCGATGCCTTCTAGGCCTGGAGAAGAGTTTACTTCCATTACTACTGGGCCGTTCTTAGATTGTAGGATATCTACACCACATAGGTTTAATCCCATGATTTTCGCTGCATTGATTGCTGTTGCGCGCTCTTCTTTGGTTAGTTTAACCAGCTGAGCAGTGCCGCCACGGTGCAGGTTAGAGCGGAATTCACCTTCACCAGCTTGACGCTTCATTGCAGCAATTACTTTGTTGCCAACAACAAAACAACGGATGTCTGCGCCATTTGCTTCTTCAATGAACTCTTGAACCAAGATGTTCGCTTTTAGGCCCATGAACGCTTCGATAACGCTTTCTGCTGCTTTGTTTGTTTCTGCTAGTACAACGCCGATACCTTGAGTGCCTTCAAGAAGCTTGATCACAAGTGGCGCGCCGCCTACGTTTTTGATCAGGTCTTGAATCTTGTCTGGGCGGCTAGCGAAACCTGTTTTTGGTAAGCCAATACCTTTACGAGACAACAGTTGTAGTGAGCGCAGTTTGTCGCGAGAGCGACTGATTGCTACTGACTCATTGATACAAAAAGTGCCCATCATTTCAAATTGGCGAACAACCGCAGTTCCGTAAAAGGTAATGGAAGCGCCAATACGTGGAATAACAGCATCGTATTGAGGTAGCTCTTCACCCATGTAGCGAATCTTCGGATTGTTACTCGCGATATCTATATCACAGTGCAACGTGTCGATAACATCGACCTGATGACCACGTGCTTCTCCAGCCTGCTTTAGACGAGCGGTAGAGTATAGATTTTCGTTGCGAGAAAGAATTGCGATACGCATGGCGTTTCCTTAGTTAATACCTGATTGGTAACTGCAAATAAATGAGTTGTTAGCTGAGCTTTCAGTTTTTCTGAGGCTCTTTGCTTGCTTCGGGGCGAACCTTAAGGCTTTTCGTTTAACTAAGAAAACGAATTAAATTTGTCGAGTCGACAACGGAAATTTATCGAATGTGTGAGCGATTGGTACAACTAGGTTGAGAGGGAGTTTGGAATGGAAAAGCGAGTTGAGACCTAACTCATATTGGGGGTAGGAGCCTATTAGGTTGTACTCAACTCGCGTTAACTCGGTGCTTAAAAGTGTACTAATAACGCCAGTTACATAGCTCTATAAGTGTTCGTAGTGCTTCTCTTTCGAGCTTGCTACAGGTGCTTTTTAGCTTATTAAGATAGTATTTTCTCATGATGATTACTTCTCTTGTATTAGGCTTTGGTGGGAGCTCAAAGTTCCTTGTTGACCCATTAATTATGGTTACTTAATAGGAAGTAATAAACAGATGGGTTTTTACTAAGTTGTTCCTGTTTTTGTCTTTTATCGCTACTTTTTGACTGATGTGTTTTATAATGGGCTTAATCAGGAAGGGTTGTTTCTAAAAAGGTTCATTATTTGTCTGATCTAAACATGATGCGTTACTACACAAGGCTGGATTCGTTTGAGCCTAATCTTTCACACTCGGTGACCTTAACCGAGGTCGCAGGCAAGCTGTTCACCAGTTTACGCCATGCACGAACTTTGTTAGGCAAGATGCATCAGGCTGAATGGGTAATTTGGGAGCCAAAAGTCGGTAGGAATCAACGTTCAAATTTGACTTTGCGCTTTAGTAATCAACAGCTGACTCAACACGTTGCCGGTAAACTGATAGAGCAGGGTAAGTACGAAAAAGCGCTCTCACTTTTAGACAATGACCGCGCTGTATTTGGTTCTCTCCTTCAAGAAACCTCTGGCGCGACCATGCGTGAAGGATTGCTTCACGTTCAATTGACCTATAAGCGTAAGTTTGAAGACCTGTTCCCACATCATATTCACCGCAGTAGCGAACGCTTTTTGATCAGGCAAGTGTTCAGTTGCTTAGTCACTTGTAATGGTAAGGGCGAGTTGAAGCCTGAACTGGCGCACCATTGGGAATATGATGCTGAAAAGTTGGTTTGGACTTTCTATTTGCGCCCAGGCCTAACCTTCCACGATGGTCAACCCGTTGATGCCAAGCAGTTAGTATCGTTGTTTACCGCCTTACAACCGCTACCTTTCTATCAGACAGAGTTAGCCCATGTTGCTTCGGTTTACAGTGAGCAGCCGTTAAGGATCAGCTTCCAATTGACCAAAGCAGACACCGGTTTTGCTGGCTTATTGGCTGGCGTTAAGTATTCGATTCAACCTGCTGCGCAAGTAACTCGTGAGCCATCGCCATTAAACTCGGTGTCACATGCTGTTATTGGAACCGGCCCATTTAAAGTGGTTGAGACCAATAATGAACGGATCAAGCTCGCGGCATTTGAGCTCTATTATGGTTGTCGGTCTTTAACCGATGAGGTGACCATCTGGCAGTTTGAAGAATCGATGACAGGCAGTGCTCGATTCGATGACAGCCAAATGCAAGTCTCGTCTTATGAAGATTCTTCTTGTTTCCATCAGCTAGGGAAAAGCGATACGGAGCTTGTTTCAGCAGACACAGACGGCCTTCGTAGCCGAGTCGAGGATGGGTGCTTGTTTATCCTGTTCAATCAGAATTCAGCGGTAACTCCGCTTAATAATGAGCAGCGAAAATACCTTTCAGAACTGACCAACCCACAAGCGATTTTATCTCAGTTGGAAAAAAATAAGGGTTTGTTCAGTGTCTCTTTAGCTCAAAACATACTGCCAAGTTGGCAAAAATTGTATCGAACGCCTTCGAAAGAAGCACAATTACCGAAAAAGATGAGTATTGCAGTTTATGACTATTATGCGTTGTACCGATGTGCCATCTGCGTTTCAGACATATTGAAACGATATGGTGTGGGAGTTGAGGTGAACACCTACAGTTTTCGAGAATTGGCGCAGCTCTCTCAGAGTGGTGAGTTAAAGGAGGATCTGGTGTTGTGTAACCTGAATCTCGATGACAATGCCCCGTCTTCGCTGTTTTCGTGGATGATGAATGATCCTGTTTTGCACTCTGCTTTGGGAGAGATGAACAGTGATTGGCTCAAGCAGCGTTTAGATCTTCATAAAGCATCCGTTGAACTGCCTAATTACTTGGCAGAGTTGGAGCCCGTTGCATCCACGTTGATTTCTGATTATTGGCTAGTGCCTATGTTCCATCACCTACAAACAGTTCGTTTCCAAGGCATTTTGAAAAACGTGGCCATCACAAACTGGGGATGGCCAGACTTCAAGAATGTATGGTCTGCTGATTAACCTTGAGCTATTGTCAAATGTGGTGTATGGAGATCATGCAGTAGCCTGTTGATGAGTC
>NZ_JBGOOD010000113.1:0-5872 GCF_041439475.1 Vibrio sp. 1S139 | reverse complement strand
CATTACGTTAGACGGAATTTACGCTGAGCTTAGTGCTTAAGGTTCTGTCTATGTTTGGTGTTTAGCTTATGGGCTTCTATATCGCATTTAAATAAGGAAATACCCGTGAAGCTAACCCCTGTCGTTGCAGCCGTAATTATGTCTTTCAGTTCAGCAAGTTTTGCTTTTAGCTTGCAACAATCTGCCAATGAAAACAGTGAAGATCTCGTATGGACAGGGCACCTAAGCCCAGACAGCGACACGGTAATGTCTGCGATGCTCGCGGCTCATATTTATGGTGGTACGGCGACAGTGCCTGAGCCGATTAATCCTGAATCGACGTTTATCTTGAACTACTGTAATGCAGAATCTCCACGTGTAGAGACAGATTACTCTTCATACCGAGTGGGGCTGGTTGACTTCAACCAAGTGACTCAATTAGCACCAACTATTGATCAAGCATCCATTGTGGCAGTGGTCGATCATCATGCGATTGGTGGCTCTCCAATTAACACCCCGCAGATTGTCGAGATGGATATCCGAGGTTGGGGTTCAGCTGCAACTATACTGGCTGACAATGCTGAAAAGCTCGATGTGACATTACCTAAACACCTCGCTTGTGTTGGCTTGGGTGCGATTCTTTCTGACACAGTGGTATTCCAATCAACAATTACAACAGATCATGATCGTGAATACGCAGAGAAGCTGGCGAAGGTTGCAGGCATTTCAGATATCGAAGACTTCGGTCAACAGATGTTGGTTGCTAAGTCAGATCTTAGCCACCTTTCATCTGAAACCATTCTGACGCTGGATTACAAAAACTTTAAGTACGGTGGCAAACAGGTGGGTATCGGTGTTGCTGAAACACTAATGGCTCAACAACTGATTGACCGTAAAGACGATCTTCTAGCAGCAATGAAGACTTACAAAAAAGAGAACGGGCTAGACCATCTGTTCTTTTCAATCACAGATACCAAGAACAAAGAAGCGAACTTATTGTGGGTGGATGAAAGCGACTATCAAGTCATCAAATCGGCTTTCAACGCTGAACCAACAAGTGACATGCTGACTTTGGAAGGTGTCACTTCGCGTAAGCGCCAGATTGGCCCTGCGGTTCAAAAGGCAATTGAGAGCTTGTAAGTAGAAAGAGAGTTTGGAGGGGATTGGTAGAAATACCAATCCCTTTTTTAATTATTGGGCGTCTAAATGGGATTTGGACAAAAACGCGTTAAACTCAAAACTCTAATTCACTTAACTGATATTAGAAAAAGTATCTTGAAACCTTAAAGCTGAGAGGTTGATACGGCGACGTTGAACAATGAGTCTTAGATCTCTAATCAGTCACGTTAGTATGGGTGAAGCCTGAAAGTGATAGACTTAGAAAGCGTATTAATAATAACCAACAAAAGTCTGGTGAGTGTGTTACCTTGGTTGTTATCCCTACCGCTTAGTGGGGACTTCTTTTCTTTTCCGAACTCGCATCTCGGCACTCCTTAGTTGCCCTCCTAAGCCTCACCGCAGGCTTTAATTATGTCCATTTCAACTCAAAAGTTAAGAAACATCTTCAAACTCACTAGAATTGAAAATGTAGAAATCAACAACGACGTACCCCATTTCGCACCTTGGTTACCACTTGCTCAGAAAGTAAAACCAGTCATCCCTTCTGCGATTATATATTGCGAAGGTAATTTTGGTAAAATTGATGGTAAAACCGCTAATGGATTAGTGAGACATTCGTTAAGCTATCGTATTCTATCAGTTATTGATAGTGAGTCTGCTGGCTTAGATGCTGGTGAAGTTCTTGATAACAAAGCCAATGGAATACCTATCCTTGCTAATGCTGAAGAAGCTATCATTCACGCAGAAAGCATTCCTGATTACTTCATTTTTGGCATTGCGCCATCAAGTGGCTTTTTATCTGACTTAGATAAAAGCATCATTTTAAATGCCATGTCACTAGGAATGAACATCGTAAATGGCTTACATGAATTCCTAACCGATGATCCTCTATTTTTAGAAGCCAGCTTAAAGAATAACGTTCGAATATTCGATACTCGCAAACCCAAAAATAAAGGCGAACTGAAAACGTTTAGCGGGAAAATACACAACGTTAAATGCCCGAGAATTGCTGTCATGGGGACGGATTGCGCGCTAGGAAAACGAACAACAGCAACAATATTGGCGAATGAACTGACTAAAAAAGGCCTTAACGTCGTTCTGATTGCCACTGGTCAAACAGGCATTATGCAGGGCGCACAATACTGCGTTGCACTCGATGCTGTTCCTTCACAATTTTGTGCCGGTGAGTTGGAATCTGTTATTGTACAGGCCTATGAAAAAGAAAATCCAGATCTGATTATTATTGAAGGGCAAGGAGCCTTGAGTCACCCTGCGTTTTCAACCAGCGCTTTTATCTTACGTGGCAGTTGTCCAACGGGTGTGATACTGCAACATGCCCCTAAACGTTTATATCGTAGTGATTTTCCTGATTGCCCAATGCCTTCGATTGCCTCAGAAATCAATCTTATCGAAACGTTTTCTAATACCAATGTTATTGGACTAACACTGAATCATGAAGATATGTCGTTGGATGAAACACGTTGTGCGATAGACACTTACACTACCGAATTTGGTTTACCGGTTACTGATGTCTTGTCACAGCCTGTTGAACATCTACTGCACATCGTAACGTCAGCCTTTCCTATAATAGCAAGTAAACTGGCCGAAAAAGGGTGAACTACCCTAGGTTAGACATCGATTGTGGAAAAGTTCATCATAACGCTCAGTTCCTGGTTTCTCAGCTCTCACTGAAAAATATATCCGTTACGCCTGTAACAAAAGCCTTCCTCGGCCACCCTATCATCGCACAAGTTCTTATTGATGCTGGCGCAACAATGTTAGCCGATTCAAGAATCGAAAATCTTCAAAAGATGACTGAATCTGGCATTGCTACCCCTAAAATGCTGATACGTACACCCATGCTCAGTCAAGTGGCGAGCGTAATAAAATACAGTGATCTGAGTTTAAACTCTGAAGTTGAAGTGATTCAGAGGCTTTCACATGCAGCGGAACAACAAAATTGCTGTCACGGTATCATTATTATGGTTGAGCTTGGCGATCTCAGAGAAGGTGTGATGCCAAATCGCGTGATTGATTTTATCCGAGAGATTATTTCTTTACCAAACATAACGATAAAAGGAATTGGTACGAATTTAGCCTGTCGGTATGGTGTCGCTCCAGATGATCAAAATATGAATATTCTTTCTGATCTTGCCGATGGAATTGAAGCTACATTTGGGATCAATCTAGAAATTATTTCAGGGGGTAATTCAGCTTCAGTTAACTGGGCTCTTCAGAGAACAGGCTTAACTCGAGTCAATCACCTTCGTATAGGAGAAGCCATTTTTTTAGGCTGTGAGCCTTTAGAGCACGAAAATATCAAAGGCTTACATACGGATGCGATTTCTTTGACCGCTGAAGTGATTGAGTCCAAGATTAAACCGACTTTGCCTTGGGGAAGTCGGGGGTTAAATGCTTTTGGAGAAAAAGCAAGCCTTCAAGATAGAGGGGAGGTCTCACAAGCTATTGTAGCATTAGGCCGCCAAGATGTTTGTGTCAGTGGGCTTAAGGCTCCGAATGGGATTAAGATCATGTCTTCAACCAGTGATCACCTTGTCCTTGAATCCTCACAGAAACCACTATTTGTAGGGGAAAAAGTTACATTCAGTTTAGATTACAGTGCGCTCTTATCTTCTATGTCTTCACGTTATATCCATAAATATTTTAAGGCACCTAAAGGGAGAAAAAAGGAAGAAGGAGCGCATAATGCTACGAACAACAGTAATTTTCTTCGTCAGTGTCATGCTTAACGGTTGTCAGATAAGCCCAATAAAATCTAATGGGCTTGCCGATTATAGAGCGACGGTTATCTCAAGCCAACTGCCACAAGAGTTAGGCTCAATCACACTCGTAAATGCTCAGTCAGAGGGCAATAGTGTCACTCTTGTTTTCGTAAAAAAGAAAACTTTGAATATGGACAGCTTAGTAAAAAAAGTCGCCGTTAGTTTTTGTGACAACATCGAAATAAGACCACTATTAGAGAGTGGGATCTCTTATCGAATCATAACCTTAGGAAAAAATGAGAAAGTAGAAAGCCTTAACGTCATTTCTCTAGCTAAGTGCTCTAATTGAATGCTTAGCAGTCGAATGGATAAAAGCCAATACGAGTTGTTCAATGTACTCAATGACACTATTTTATTGAGGTTTGACCGCCTTACGCCTTGGGAAAAAAACTTTATCACAGAGTTACACCATAAGGTCGTAACTAGACAACTCATTTCAATTAAACAAAAACAGCTTGCTCTAAAAATTTCAATGAAAGCCTATAAATCAAAGAAGAAAACCGCGCGTTCCAACGTTTAATTTAAGCTTGTGTATACCTAATCTGTTCAAGGTCCTCTAAACCTTGGACAGATTAGTAGTATTTGCACTTAACGTATTGAAAATAATCAAGTGTAGTGGTGAATGGGTAACAACTTTCAGCGTAATAGCAATTGAAACACCTAAGTATTTAGGTTCCTTTTCGATTAACACTCAGTACCTTCTGAAAGCAACAATGCATCTTCTAATTCAACCCCGAGATAGCGGATTGTATTATCTACCTTGGTATGACCAAGTAGTAGCTGCACCGCTCGGATATTTTTCGTTTTTGCGTAGACTAACGTCGCTTTTGTTCGCCTCATCGAGTGAGTGCCATACAAGTTAGGATCCAACCCCAGATTAGAAGCCCATCTCCTCACTAAGTATCTATAGTACGAATAGCTAATCGGTTGTTGCTTTCGCCTTTGGCTTGGGAAAATAAAATTGCTGCATGTAGCGAAGCCATCAAAATCCATTTCATTAGACTCTGTTGAGTTCTTGTCGTTATCTCAAATTGAACTTCAATATCTGTTTTGCGCTGGATATGCTTAACGCGGTTAAATATCCTATCTTGCGAAGATACATCGCAAACTCTGAGAACGAGCAAATCACTTGCTCTAAGTTTGCTATCAATAGCTAAGTTGAGCAACGCAAGCTGCATCAAATTATTTTCAATTTCTAATCTGGTTCTGATCCGCCAAATTTCCTCAAGCCGAAAAGGCTTTTTGACGCCACTTCGTTTCGTTTTGTTGAAAACTACCATGATGACCTCCTTTTTAATTTGGTCATCACGATTGTAGTTGGAAGGAAATGTCGAGTAGACGACACTTGTTACCAAGTGCCGCCCCTCTAAGAACTGTACGTGCAACTTTCACTGCATACAGCTCAAGCCTCCGCTAAGGCGTATTACGTTACCCAGCAATCACAATGCAGCTAAAGCAGGTTCGAACCATGAGTTTCGTCCCAATTTCTTTGCCTTTCGTTCTTTAAGGAAAGGTTCGTAAAAAGGATCATAAGGCGTTGCCTTGCTCATAATTTTTACATGCCTTTTAATTGGCGTTTTGGCTATCTGAACCAGATTAAAATGACAATCCATATTCGCGATCTTTTGCCAACCATGGAATTGCCATTCACCTCGTCGGTTCAAGTAATATTTTCTACGCACCCAATCTTTGTTTTTCGTCGGATGACGCCTTACCGCCCAACGCCATAACAACCAGAAAAGTTGATGACTTACATAGTCGAAAGTTCGCTTTGCCACGCAATGACGATAATAATTCGCCCAACCTCTCAGTTTTGGATTCAGTATTTTAATCAGATCGTTCACTGGAATTGTTGCGTGCTTTTTGATGAGTTCACGTAAGTTACTCAAAAATGACAGTACGTTGCTCTTACTTGGTTTAATAAGCAGTTTGCCTTGGCGTTGTTGATCAAATCAGCTTGAAGATCAACGACACCATATGTAGCTAGCCGT
>NZ_JBGOOD010000112.1:0-5981 GCF_041439475.1 Vibrio sp. 1S139 | reverse complement strand
CGATAAACTCACCTTCAGACGATATCACGATAAGAACGGGCCCCACTTCCACTGACCCTCCGGTAGCATGGCTATACACCCCGAACACACGTCACTATCACCGCCTTATCTTACTCGCTACGCTCGCGCATTCTGGCAAGGCGAAGGGCAAGATTTAAGCCATGGTGACTGACAGTGCGACCTTTTTTGTGAAAAGTGCAGCGGTCAATATTTTTTCGCTTTGCTCATTCTGTATGTCGTCGCGCGCTCCTCCATGGCCCGATCGCAGTACCTGGCGAGCGTTAAAGGATTGTGGTGTGCGTTAGAGTGATTTTTGGGAGGGGGATAATGGACTAAATAAAAGGTAGATGTTGAGATGTTACTTTGGTTCAAATACTTGTTATAAAAGAAAGATCTTGGTCGTTTAATGGTTAAGTTATGCCATTATATTATTGAGTTTATGTTGATTAAAATGAGGAAAACATGATGAAGGAATACAGCAGTTGTTTATTTTATTAGCGGTTATTTTGGCGTTTTCCGCCATGCTCGTCGCGTTGAGAGCAGTCGGTAGAATATCGAGGCTTGAAGAGGAAGTGTCTCAGCTTCATAAAGAACTGGCAGCGCTGCGCACGCGTTGGTTTGAGAGAGATACACCGCCGACTCCAGAACCCGAGCAACACGCTTCTCAACCACAACAAGCTCCGCCAGAGCAGCCCACACAACCTAGTGCTTCGACGCTTAAATCAGATCCAAAGCAAACACTGGTTTCAGAGCCAACCTCTGCGCCTTTAGCAGCCAAAGAAGTACCACCGCTAATTGTCGAGCCGAGCCTACCGTCACTTGATGAAGTACATATCGGTGGTCTGGCACAAAGCCGTGAATCCGTGTTTGAGAAACAAACCAATAAACTGCTGATCAACATCCAAGAAAGCTGGTTGGTTTGGGTTGGCGCACTCGCCATGTTGATTGGTGGCGGTTACCTTGTACAAGTGATTGGCAGTCACATTGAGTTTTCACCAATCATGCGCGTGGCCATCGCATTCTCCATCTCTCTTGCTACCGTGATAGCAGGTGAATGGTTCCATCGCCGCGAGCAGAAATCCCCAGACCGAGCAGGACGAGCGAAAGGCTTTACTTACGTTCCCGCCACTATTACTGGAACGGGGTTAACTGGCATCTACTGCGCGGTGATCTTTGCGTTTGTCTTCTATCAACTCTTATCACCAAGTGCATCACTGGTGATTTTGGCGGGTGCGGCATTTTCAAGCTTAGCGCTTTCTCTACGTCAAGGGCCTTTGATGGCCGTGCTCGGGTTAATCGGTGGTTATTCAGCACCACTTTGGATTGGCGGTGCAGAGCCCAACTATTACTTACTCGCGGGCTACATCACTGCGATTTCAGTTGCCGCAACGGTACTGATGCAAAAGATCCGACACGCTTGGATTTCACCATCGATTACCGTGCCGCATATTTTGTGGATGTTGTTGCTAATTGAGTTCATACCGATAGAGCAACTTTTCTCATGGCTTGCGATCTTTCTTTCTCTGAGTTTGTGCCTGCTTTTTGCCGTACCAAGAATGGGGTGGATGCTCAAACCGCGTTATCGTCATTGCCAAGGAAGATGGACGCATCCACCGACAGGTATTACTCTCGCGATGACATTATTAGTGCTGTCGGCATTAGCTCGCATGTCTAGCGTTGATACCGCTGAGATTATTTACTTCTATGCCTTTTTTACTGCCATGATTTGGCTACCCGCAGTTCGTAAAACTTGGTCATTAAGAGTCTATTTACCTTCGATGTTGGTGTCTTCTACCGCGATCATGCTGCTTTCTATCGCGCTTGAATCTATCTACATGGCTGAAGGACAAGCGCTAGTACTGGTCGCGCTCGGCATCTGTATTGTGTTGATTGCACTGCGAACATTATTCCAGACACTGGCAGATGATCGCTCTCAACTAACAGGCATCCTCTTCCTTGTGCTAGCCCCTGTGATGAGCTTGATTACTTTGCTCTACACCTACGAGTTCATGAGCCGTCATGTTTTAGGCTGGACACTCTTCACCGCTGCAATTGCGGTTTACTACGCCTTACTTGGACAAAGGTTCAAAAGTCTGGCACTGGAATGCTCTGCCATCATGCATGCCATCATTGCCGGAACGGCTTTCGTTTGGCTGAATGACACATGGCTCACGACTGCCATTTCGATTCAAGTGGCGGTTATGGCGCTGCAGATTCAAGCCAATGTTTTCCGCCCAGCACATTGGGCAGTCAAAGTCGCAATGGGCATCTTAGTCATTCGTCTGACCTTAGTACCATTTGTTCCAGAGTGGCAACCTGTCAATGCAGGACACTGGGCTTGGGTGCTGATCAGTTACCTGCCGTCTTTGGCAATTCTTGCTTACGCTCGCACTGTGCTGCATCGCTCAGATACTGAACTCGCCAATTGGTTTGAAGGGGCGTTTTTACATGTCTTCTTGATGGCGGTGTTCACCCAGACCAACTACTGGCTCACAGGGCAATACGGCTACCTTGGCTACATCGATTTCACTTCGGCGATTGTGTTTGCTAACCAAGCATTAGTGATGGGTTTGGTTTACAGTTATCGCAGCCAGTTTGCGCAGCAACTAAAACGCGTTTATCAAGCATACAGCTACCTACTTTGGGGGGCTTTTGTTGTGCTAATGATGTTACTCAATAGCCTTGAGTCGCCGTTGATGGTTAACAATGTATCCGCTGAATCCATGCCTGTGTTCAACATGCTGTCTCTTGGCTGGCTGTTGCCTGCGATTGTTTTGCTAGTAATCACTTACAAGCGTTGGAACACAGTGCAGCTCCCGCGCTCCGTGGTCGCCAGCTTTGGTCTTATCTTAGCGGCCGTTTGGCTCGGAATGTCGATTCGCCAGTTCTGGCAACCAATCTCTATGACGCTAGCTCAACCGACTGGCATGGCAGAGCTGTTTACTTACTCGATTGCTGGTTTGATTGTCGGCGGCTTACTTACTTGGGTTGGTGCAACACGTAAAGCAATGACGATTCAGCGTATTGGCCTAGCCGTGTTGGCGTGCGTCGCGCTTAAGGTGTTCTTGTGGGATGTCCGCTCATTGGATGGCTTCTGGCGTGCGATCTGTTTCATGGGTTTAGGCATGTCACTGATTGGGTTGGGGTGGTTGTTCCAAAAATTGCACAGCTCGATTGCGGAGCCTGTTGAGCTAGATGAATAGAATTCGAGATAAAAATGCTCTATCCGGCTCTGTTGCAAATAAGGTACGGTTGGTTAATCTAGAATGATTCACTAGCCACGGTTATCCATCAAGAACTTAATCGAAGTAGATCCATCAATCATGACCGTTTTAGAACCCTCTTTGATGGCTCTTGGGTGCTTGGGCTTATCGTGAGGCTTAAGTGGACCGCCTTGCCACCGCATGGCCATGTGGGATTATAGATGAGCCTGAAATATGGAGTTGTTTACTTAAAAGCTTACACGACACATTGTGAAGCTGAACTTGAAATCAGCAACTACATGATGTTTTATAATGGATATTAATTCCGCATTGACGTCGTACTTGTGAGGGTAGACCTTAATTTAACCGCGCTTTAACAATAAGTTGGCGTTCCCCATTACAATATGCCCATTCATATGAAAAAGGAAAATCGATGAAAGCAGTTTGGTTGGCCGCAGGTGCATTGGCACTGAGCGGATGTTCGACAATGGACTCAGTAAATGACGTATCTCGCCCATCGGCAGAGATGTTCCCAGAGATGGATAACATGACGAAGCACGTTTTCTATGTAGACCCAGCAAGCAACGAAGCAGATAAGCGCGTCGAGCTTGTGGTAGGCAGCATGATGGAAACAGATTGTAACCGCGTTTCTCAGGGCGGCAGTGTGCACGAGCATTCTCTAGAAGGGTGGGGTTACACTTACTACCAAGTAGACGCTTCTCCAGCAGGCGGCATCTCTACATTAATGGCTTGTCCTGAAGACATGGAGAAGGTAGAGACTTTCGTTCAAATGCCAACACGCGACCTTTACCGGTACAACAGCAAGCTACCTGTTGTGGTTTACGCGCCAGCTGATTTGGACGTGAACATTCGTGTTTGGGCTCCTGAAGAATGATCGCTATTCAGGCAAAAATCGCACTGACATTAGGTGGTTTACTTTCGCTTGGTGGCTGTGCTTCTTCCGCCCCAGAGTATCAATATCAATGTGATGATGGCCATCAGTTCGCTGCTAGCTTTGATCAGGAAAAAGCGCTGATCACCGTTGATGACGGGAGGGAGATTGAACTCAAACAAGTTCGCTCTGCATCTGGCGCAAAATATATGTCTGATGACCAGATGCTAGTACTGCACACTAAAGGTGACGAAGCGATTTTGATCGTCAACGAGATATCCCAAAGTGCATGTCGCGTTACGAAGTAATCGTTAAATTAAAAAGGCTTGGTATCACCCAAGCCTTTTTAAAATGAAATACCTTCAGATAGCCAAAGGTGACTTCAAAAAAGCGAACATTAATGTGGTTTATGAGTAGGTGATAGGCAGGCGCTAGAGTTCGTCAATGCGCGTATGAGCCTTAAGTGATACGCTATCGACGTGCGAATTCAACACATTGAGTGTTAAGATAATGGTATAAAAAAAACAACCCCAACCCCACATGACGCGCTCTTTAAGCAGTTTATGACGCATCCAGAAACCGCTAAGGACTTATTGGATATTCATCTGCCAGCTGAGTTGCGTGAAATCTGTGATTTGACAACACTCAAGCTCGAATCCGGCAGCTTTGCGTTCAGCAAGAACGCGCTCTCTATTTTCAGCCCATCGCTTCTCATCGCTCGCGGTATATCTCAGCTCTTCCTGACGCTCTCGGCGTTGACGAGCTGCTCGTTCTCTTGTGGTTTCTTGCCTTTCTTCTGGAGCCACAGGAGCGGATTCATATATCATGGGAGTTTACTTTCATAACAAATAAAAATGAGCATACCAATAATTTCAGGCGTTTATTATTCCTAGAAAGGCGTTTTGGTCAATTAACTGCTTTAAATGACATTTTGACTAGCCAAAGGCTCATAGTGAAACACCTAAATATTGGGAGCAACGAATAACCTACATACCCACCTACTGCAATGGCTAACTTTCATTTAACCTTTCAAGCGCCTCATCGAACCCTTCTGGCGTTATATTGATATACCAATCAAAACCGACCTTCCGGCGCATGATAAGCCCTCGCTCTTCCAGAGTCTTGCAGGAAACACGAAAATTGTTGGGATGAACCTCTCTATTGAGTGTTTGAGTCACAGCGAGATTGATGACCGTCGACTTCCCTTCTTTAACCCCCTTCACGAACGCCTTTGCTAAACAATTTAATATCTCTTTTTGAATTTGGCTGAGCCTGCTGTTTTTCATTGCCATATCCCACTATTCATTGCTGCAATGATTTAAACATAACACACTTAATCATTGCTAACATGATTAAGTGAAACATTAGAGGCAGTCTTATAAAATCAACTATCTCATAAAACGACCGTTTAATGAGATAGAAATCGAACCATTAGAAAAAGCCGCCAAATCAGGCTCAACTTGTCTTATAAAAGCATCTCACTTATCATAATATTATAAACTCAAAAACAATTAGGTATACGAGTCAATAGATCAATTTTCAGGCCGCATTCTGAGTGGTATAGAAGTGAAGCTCGGCTATTCCGTTTTGATATACCCCAACATGATCATCGCCACTCTTGCCTGAGGAGTTCAAACCTATGCCCTCTTTATTAATCATACGAGCAGCCATTCATCAGCTTCATTGAACGCTTGCTCGATCACCTTATTCACTCTCTTCTTCTCATCTTTATTCCTGGAATACACTTCTAAGTTATTATTCGTCCCTTTACGGACTCGTATTCGAGCGTCAGGATAAAGCGGCTTTAAACGACGCTCTAGTTCCTCGGTTATTTTCCTAGACCGCCTTTCGGTAATACTTTTTCATCGACCATCATTTCAACACGC
>NZ_JBGOOD010000111.1:0-6292 GCF_041439475.1 Vibrio sp. 1S139 | reverse complement strand
GATTAGTCAAATATGGCGTCGTTGAACCTCAAGCTGATTTGATCAACAACGCCGTAGACTACTAAAAAGGACACTAATAAAACCAACACTTAATTAGATATTACTTATATTTAACAGATTGTGCGTTGGTGTCAGGCGTTTTGTAACAAACATATTAAATTTCTTTTCGTTTCAACGACACAAAAAACCAGAAGAATAAAACATGTGACTTTAATTCATATATTAGTCAGTTTATAGTCATCTACATTGTAGAGAGAATTATAATAAAAATAAAACGTTGGCTATATGATCAGATTCGACCCGATTAAAAACCGTATTTATAACGATGAACGTTCTATTAAAGTAGGATACCGTGAAACTCGGGTCCTGGAGTTATTACATAAAAACTCACCCGATATTGTTAACAAACAAGATATTATTAGCTTCGCTTGGGGAAACGAGTTCATAGGGGATACGTCACTAGCGAAAAGTATAAGTTTACTGCGCCAAGGGTTCGTTAGATTAGGCATCAAAGAAACCCCAATCGTCACCGTTCCTAAGGTGGGCTATCGCCTTATCGATGAGTGCGTGGTAATCGACTCCCCCATCAATAATGCAGCCACAACTCCCCTTGCTGATGCGAGCAACCTGATACCCGTCGGCAATAACGGTATTGCTATCGGTGCAGCTGTTGCAGTCGAACCTAAGCCTAACCCTAAACAAAGTTCGTCGGCTTACTTTCCCACTGCTGAAAACCGAAACAAGTTGTGCTACTTCACCACTGGCTGCTTACTGTTGGCATCAGCGTTATTGGCTTTTGCTAAGGTTAATGAGAGAAACCTCAGCGATATCAACCCCGTTAACCGGCTCAGCGAGCAATGGATAGGTCAAATACAAGTTTTCCAAGCCCCTGAAATGGCGATGACGCCAGAGCTAGAAAGCATTCTCTATCAGTATCAATGTGATTGCGTGGCGTACATTAGCGAAGAAGCGGAATATTCTGAGCTCTCTATTCTGAACAAAGCCACACGCCAGTCCGTCAACATCTTTTACACGCCAACCCAACTAGATCAAGCCAGTACCGAACTGGCCCTATTCCTAGAAAGAGGTCAATTATGATGCCAATCGTTGCGCTCATTTCTGCATTCGTTTTATTGGTTGGCATATGGAGTATCCCTTCGCCCCAACCAAAAGAAGAGCATCGCTACCAACATAGCGTGGTGGACCTGATAGTGAATGACAATGTATTACGTACCGACGGATTAACGAAAATAAGTAACAACAAGGTGCTGCACCTGATGTCCGTTCAAGACGACAACATGCCCGACCCACTTGTTCTGCGATTCAGAGGAACAGCCCGTCCTTCTCAATCACTTTTCTTTTCTATTTCTGGCACCATTGACTTAGTCTCTGTGCAAAAAATAAATAAAACAATGAATGACAGCCGATTGGCGCCTTACCTGTTAATCAACAATGACCCATTAACGGTAAAGATTGATATCTTAAGTTCGAATGATTTATTTGCCATCATTAAAACGTGTAATACAGGCCGAACGCAACTTCTGGCCAAACGATAATTAGAGATAGTTTAACCACTAGCAACAAGTGCCCTATTATCAAGTAGCAAGCTTTTCCGATATTACACATAAAAAACGGATGGTTATTTTCATTATTTTATCAGTAATACAATTATTACAGTCTTCCTTACTTTAAGTGTTTGCATTTTAAAGCCGATAGCAAAGCAAAATATTCAAGTTAGATTTTTACTCTTTGTCACTCACTACCTGCCCACCTTAAAACTACGAGTATTGTGAATGGTTATACCTGTTCTTCTAATTAACCATTCATACAAACGCCAAAAATAACGTCAAATAATTTTGACGTCTAAGCCCGAATAATGGGCCTTCATTTTTCTAAAAACGGTTTGAGCCCCATCAAACAATTTACGTTCAGTTGCATACTCTTTCACCGTAAAAACACTAATGACAACACAAGCCATTGAATTAACTGGGTAATTTAATTCAACCCTTTTCAGTATCTATCTATTTATCAACATGAAAAAGTGAACTTGTCTTGTTAACTGCACGGCACACAAAACATTATCAAAATAGAAAAATTACAAATGAGGGAATTGTTAATGATCACAGTAAACAGAAGTCTCTTAGCAACCGCAGTGTTGTCTGTTCTATCAACCGGTGTAAATGCGAAGATTTACCCAGACCAAATAGTGTTTGACCAACTTGGTGAAGATGTCTGTCGCTCTGGTTATCGTCCTATAGACCGTTATGAAGCAGAAGAGCAGAAGAGTACTTTGGTCGCTCGCATGGGCACTTGGCAGATCACCGGGTTAAAAGGAAACTGGGTAATCATGGGGCCGGGTTATCATGGCGAAATTAAGCAATCAAGCAGTGGGTCAACGTTCTGTTACCCAAACAACGACCAATCTGAAATCCCTAACTATTCCGCCAAATCGGTTCAGGAAGGCAGCGAAATCGATGTTCAGTATGAATTAGTGAACAACCGTAACGACTTTGTACGCCCATTAAGCTACTTAGCCCACAACCTAGGTTACGCTTGGGTTGGCGGTAATAACAGTCAGTACGTGGGCGAAGACATGACGATAAAGCGCTCTGGCAACAGTTGGGTAATACAAGGAAATAACAATGGCTCTTGTAGCGGCTATCGCTGTGATGAAAAAACCAAAATCACCGTCGACAATTTTGCCTACACCGTTAACGACGACAACTTTTGGCATGGTGATGTTGTCGAGTCGGATCGTGAACTAGTGAAAACGGTTTACGCGACGGCAAGAAACAACAGCAACATCGCGCAACAAGTGGTGGTAGACCTAAAAGTAGACGAATCAACAAACTGGTCGAAAACGAACAGCTACGGATTCTCACAGAGCGTTCAAACAGAGAACACCTTCAAGTGGCCTTTGGTTGGCGAAACTAAGCTCACCGTTAAGTTCGAGGCTAACCAAAGCTTCGCTGAAACAAATGGCAACTCCACTAGCGAACAAGTAACACTTCAAGCTCGTCCTATGGTTCCTGCGAATTCGGAGCTACCGATTCGAGTTGAGCTGTATCGTTCAAGCATCTCTTACCCGTACCGATTCAACGCCGATATTAGCTACGATGTTGAATTCAACGGCTTCCTTCGTTGGGGTGGCAACGCGTGGCACTCTCATCCAGATAACCGCCCGTACAAGGCTCATACCTTCACCATGGGCCGTGGCAGCAGTGAATCTGCCGACATTCGCTACCAATGGGATCACCGTTACATCCCAGGTGAAACTAAATGGTGGGATTGGGGCTGGGCGATTAAAGAAGCTGGCTTATCAAGCATGCAATACGCGACTGGCGGAAGCTTACGCCCCTTCCACTCTTACGTGTCTGGAGATTTCTACGCTGAATCTCAATTTGCAGGTACTATCGAAATTGGACAAGCAACACCAATTACTAACAATCTACGCAGCAAAAGAAGTACTGATTCCGTCAACGAATCTACTGAGCGCATTGGCGACATCGAAGTTACCACCAACTTTAACGCCGATGAGTTGAGTGACTTAGGTTTCGAAGGTGCTGAGATGAACATTAGCGTCGTTGAATAACTGCGCTGTAGAATAAGATCGGTACAAAGATCTACCAGTAATAAAGCACAAAGCCCACGACACATCGTGGGCTTTCATATATTCATGTTCAACTGAAAACGGTGAACTACACAGGCTCTTCCATCAGAAGCTTAACACCCAGCCCAACCAGCACCATGCCCGTCACGCCTTCCATCCACTTCATAAAACTCGCGTTTTTGAGCAAATTTTTAGCCGAGTTAAGCGCGCCAGCCAAACCACATTGCCATACCATCGCAATCATAAAGTGTACCGAAGCCATCAACATAGATTGCAATAAAGGCGAACCTTCAGGGTTTACAAATTGAGGTAAAAAGGCCAGATAGAAAACTGCTGTTTTTGGGTTAAGAACGTTAGACAGAAAGCCTTCACGCAAAGAACGCTTTGCACTGTAAGCCTGCTGAGCTTGTTCTCCGACCTTCAAACCGCCACCGTTTTTCATCAACGCTCGCAAACTGCTTAAGCCAAGCCAGATGAGGTAAACCGCACCTACCATCTTAACGGCTTGAAAGAGTTCAGCGGATTGGGCGAGGATTGCAGATATACCCACAGCAGAGAAAAACGCGTGTACATACAAGCCGCTACAAATACCAAAGCTCGTCATACAACCGTCAGCTAAGCCAGAGCGGCTAGTATTGCGAATCACCAAAGCCGTATCTAAGCCCGGCGTTAGCGTTAAAATAGTGATGGCAATTAGAAATGCCTCAAAGTTCAAAATATCCATATCATTGTCATTTTTGTTCAGCGATCTATCATCAATACCGTGTATCTGAACAATTCGCAAGCAACAATTGCCACCAGCTATACAACTCACTGATTTTGTGCACAATAGAACAGTTTGATTTGTTAAGAAATAGTAAATTCAAGGCATCGTATCGCCTCATGCTTTTCTCGCTATATCTTCGACTGCGAAGGTCGGCGTCATTAAAAAGCAAAGCCATAATCAAAGTACACGAGATGAACCTTAACGCTGACGCAGCCCTAAGGATCATTTAAAGAAACCAAATTAAGAGTAGTCAAATGAGCGCATTCAAAAAACTAGTCGAACACTCTCAAAAATGTTCACGCTTTCAACACCTAGCTTCTATTTGTGGTTGGGACCAAGCTTCAATGATGCCAGCAGGTGGTAACCAAGCTCGTAGTGAAGCGATGGCCGAGCTTTCTGTTCATATTCACGGCTTAATGACTCAACCACAGCTTGGCGATTGGATTGCAGACGCTGAAAATGAAGCGCTGAACACTGAGCAACAATCGTCACTTCGTGAAATAAAACGCCAGTGGCAACAAGCAAACCTACTTCCAGAAAAACTGGTTGAAGCGAAATCTCTATCGGGTTCAAAATGTGAACATGCGTGGCGTAGCCAACGCGGTAACAACGACTGGGTTGGATTCGAAAAGAACTGGCGTGAAGTGGTTGAGCTTTCTCGTGAAGAAGCGCAGATTCGCGCAGACGCAGCCAATCTAACGCCTTATGATGCGATGCTGGATATTTATGAACCGGGCACCAGCTCTACTTCACTTGATACCCTATTTGCAGACGTTAAAACTTGGCTTCCAGGTTTAATTGATGAAGTGATCGAAAAACAATCGAGCGAGCAATTTAACGCACCATCAGGTATCTATTCGACCGAGAAACAGAAAGCACTGGGTTTAGAAGTCATGAAGCTGCTTCAGTTCGATTTTGAACACGGCCGATTGGATGAAAGTGTTCACCCATTCTGTGGCGGCGTCCCTTCAGACGTGCGTATCACAACACGCTATGACGAAGCGGAATTCGTTCAAAGCTTAATGGGTATTGTGCATGAAACAGGCCACGCACGTTACGAACAAGGCTTACCAAAACACCTAGCAGGACAACCAGCGGGGGAAGCTCGTTCTATGGGCATTCATGAATCTCAATCTTTATTCTTTGAGATGCAAGTCGGCCGCAGCGACCCGTTCATTGGACACTTAGCGAACTTGGCTGGTCAGCAATTCTCAGGCTCAGAATTTGAGAAAGAAAACTTCCAGAAGATCTACACGCGCGTGAAGAAAGACTTCATCCGTGTCAATGCTGATGAACTCACCTACCCTGCACACGTTATCCTGCGTTACGAGATTGAGCGTGACTTGATCAACGGCAAGATCAAACACACTGACGTGCCAGAGTTATGGAATACCAAGATGCAGTCTTACCTTGGTTTAAGCACTCAAGGCAACTTCACTAACGGCTGTATGCAAGACATCCACTGGACAGACGGCGCATTTGGTTACTTCCCATCGTACACATTAGGTGCGATGTACGCGGCGCAGTTCATGGCTTCAATGAAGAAAACGGTAGATATAAACTCTGTGATTGAAAGCGGTGACCTATCCCCTATCTTCACTTGGTTAGAATCAAACATTTGGAGCAAAGGCAGCCTGCTGACCACTGATGACTTGGTGAAAGGTGCAACGGGCGAAACCTTGAATGCGCAATACTTCAAAGACCATTTGAGAAGTCGTTATCTGTAGATAAAACGCCCAACTACATTGAAGGTTTCTACTTGCAGAGCTTGCTGTGTAAGTAGAAACAAGCTGAAAAAAGCATAGTACAAGTATTGTAAGTCAAAAGTCACAATTATGGCTGAAGGGTAGCTTTGGTTCTAACTTGATGTATGGAATCCACTCCCTCCTTTGCCAATCTACACTTAGCAAAGTGAG
>NZ_JBGOOD010000110.1:473-6614 GCF_041439475.1 Vibrio sp. 1S139 | reverse complement strand
ACTCGTTAAGCGGTGAACAACGCTTCATACGACCTCAGGTCGCACGGACAGAAATAAGTTTCGGAAAATTGAATTTTAGAAAGTTATGAATAATTACAGGTATGGAAAGTCACTCAATTTAGTGTCCAGTATTGCTGGTACAGAACAGGCGACCACTTACAGGTAAATCTACAAGCGACGTTGAACATAGTGGTCGACGGTACGCGGTGCTCCAGTTTCAGGGTCAACGACTTTACAGCGTCTGTCTCGTTTACATTTGACGAGTACAGAATGAGTGCACTCTTCGAGCGTTACAGACTGTACGGATGGACTTTTAAAGTTAAATAGAACGGAAGATAATAACGACAAACTACAACACTAAGACCTAAGATGGGAAGTAATTATAAATTTAATGATTTATTGATTTAATTTATAAACTCATCTAGGCAGAGAAGAGCCCTACAGGTATAGCAAATCAATTAGCTTGCTGTCCAGTATTGATGGTGTGAGCCAATACTTTCTGTGAGCGCTTTTATGCGCTCGCAGAGTAATTGTATCTAGATGAGCTATCTGTTACAAATCAACAACTATATTGCGACGAACCCTTTAAACTAATATTTTGGCACCAAGCTTAAGCGTAGCGGCAATGTTACGGGCTGTGCGAGTCAAGTTGTTACTCGCCTCGTTCAATACTTGTTCTAGAGACTGTGGTGAACGAACGGTACCGAATGTGCTTGTGATGATGCTGTATAAATCATCGATCTCATGACCTAAAGAACCTGCAATACCAATGGTTGGAATGCCTTTGCTTTGTGCAAGCTTAGCAATACCAAAAGGCGTTTTACCTTGTAGAGTTTGGTTATCCATCTGACCTTCGCCTGTGATCACAAGATCTGCACCTTCTAATATTTTTCCTGCCTCTAGAACATCTAATACCATTTCAATGCCTTGTTTGATTTGAATATCAAACACCAAAGATAACCCCAAAGGCGAACCTCCAGCGGCACCAAAACCTTGGGAATCAGAATGATTAACCAACGTATGCCCAGCGCTTACAGATGCAAAATGAGAAATTGCACTATCGAGTAATTGAACCAATTCTGGAGTAGCACCTTTCTGCGGACCGAAGACATGACTGGCACCGTTCTCGCCCACTAATGGGTTTGCCACATCACACGCTACGACAAATTCAACGTCCTTGCTGCGTAGGTGAGTTTCGGATAAATCAACAGTCGCGACTTCTGCGAGTGCCGCGCCGCCACGAGTAATCTCATTGCCTTGGTTATCAAGTAGTTTAGTACCAAGGGCTTGCGCAATACCCGCGCCTGCATCATTGGTTGCACTGCCACCTAAACCCAAGAGAACCTTAGTCACACCATGATTTAACGCTTCTTTAATCAGTTCACCGGTACCAAAACTGGTGGCAATAGCAGGGTTACGATGCTCAGAAGAGATCAAATCTAGACCAGATGAGGCTGCAAACTCAATCAATGCCGTTTGACCATTTTCTAAAAGCGCCCAACTAGCCATAACAGGCTCACCCAAAGGCCCCATCACTTGAGATTGACGCACTTCGCCTTCCAGCCCTTTCAGCAGCACCTCTACTGTACCTTCACCGCCGTCAGCCAGTGGCAGATGAACATATTCAGCATCAGGGAACACCTGAGAAAAACCCACTTCAATGCTTTCACATACCAGCTTTGCCGATAGTGATTCTTTAAAAGAGTCCGGGGCAATAACTATCTTCACTTTTTTCCCTTATGTTCTTAGTAAAACTCCCAAGCCACTGACGTAACCCGGGAGCTGGAGCCGTTAAAACAGCATTTAGGGGGACTGTTTTAAACTAATATATAGACTGTATTGATCGCTAATTACGCAAGTTCAGGCCAGTAACCTTTATTCGCTTCAATCAGTGCATCAAGTACTTTACGTGCTTTTTTCGCATCACCAACAGTGCGGTTTAGTGTTAGTGCTTGCAAGGCCTTGGTGTATGAACCTTCAAACCAAGCTTCGACAGTTAGACGCTCGTAAGCGAATTGGTTTTCAATCATACCTTTGTAGAAGGTTGGGATCTTACCCACACCGTATGGACGAGGACCGTTGATACCAAGCTCTGCTGTCACTTCAACCATCACATCATTGTCTAGGTTTGCCACTAGACCATTGTTCTCAAGGATTACCACAAACTTACGCTTTTGGTTAAACGCAATAGATTCCGCTACTTCAACGATCATATCGCCGTGCGCATCGTTATGTACTACGCTTGAGCTCTTAGTTGTACCATCAATAACAGCTTGACGACATTCATCAAATACACGTTTTTCACGGCCATTCATTACTTCGTTGGCTCGGGTAAAGTCAGGGTCCATTTTAGACAGCTTGTATTCTGGGTATAGGTAGTATTGCAAGTACGTGTTTGGCAAATAATCAGGGAAGTCGCGCAGCATGTCTGCCACTGATGCGTAGGTGTCTAGCCAAGATTGATCGCGCTGCTCTGCATCTACAGGAATAAAGCCATTCTCTGCGATGTACGCTTTCAGTTTAGGTGCAAGATCTTCACCTTGTTGATTGTATAGGTGAGTAAACCAACCAAAGTGGTTCAGACCAAAATACACAGGATCAAAATCATTTGGATCAACATTTAGTAGGCGGCCGTATGAACGAAGCAGGTTCACTGGTTGGTCACAGATATTTAGGATTCTATCATCATGTGGGAAGCGTTTTTTCAGGGCGTCTGCTACGATTGCTGCTGGATTGGTGTAGTTTAAAATCCAAGCTTGTGGTGAGCGTTCACGTACATCTTCAACCATTTGGATCATATCACCAATTGAGCGCATACCATAAGCAAAGCCACCAGGGCCACAGGTTTCTTGGCCGATAATGCCTAGCGACAGCGGGATCTTTTCGTCTTTTTCACGCATTTCATAGCCGCCAGTACGCATTTGACAAAGTACGAAGTCGACATCTTTGTACGCGACGTTTACATCAGTCGTGTATTCAAAATCTAGTTCTGGGTAATCTTCAGAAAAAAGTAGCTTGGCGTATTCACCGATAGCTTCTTGGCGCTCAGCGTTTACATCAAACATCACTACACGGTTTAATGGGAAAGTATCTTTACGCTTACATAGTGCTTTTAATAGACCTGGGGTCCAAGTTGAACCACCACCTACAAGTACAATATTGAATGCTTTTTTCATCTTACTTCTACCTTAAATTAAATCTGAGAAATTGCCCCTGCCACACAGGGGCGATAATTAAAATGGATTAAATGGCAAGTGCATTTTTCACATCATTGGCGATGCTTTCCACTTGTGGACCGTAGATAACTTGTACGTCCACATCGCTTGCACGCTTAACACCTGAGGCGCCAGTTGTTTTTAGAAAATCATCTTTAACTTTGCTGATGTCGTTCACTTTGACACGTAAACGAGTAAAGCAATTATCAACTAGTTGGATGTTGCTTGAACCACCTAAACCTTCGATGATTCGTGTCGCTTGTTCTGAAGCATTGCCAACCGCTTCCGAGCTAGTTTCTTCTTTTTCACGACCTGGTGTCACCACATTAAAGCGAGTGATCACCGTACGGAACACAAAGTAGTAGATTGGGAAATAACAAGCGCCGAGTAGTACTGCGAACCACCATTGAGTTTGCGCACCGCCAAGAACACCGAATACAAATAGGTCAATTACACCACCTTGCACGTTACCTATCATCACACCCAAGACATGCATCAAGGCAAAAGATAAACCCGTCATGATGGCGTGGAAGATAAACAGAAGTGGGCTAACAAAGATAAAGCTGAACTCCAATGGTTCGGTGATACCTGTTGTGAAGGAAGCTAGAGCACCTGCGATAACCAATGCTTTTACACGTGTTTTGTGTTCATCACGAGCGCAGTGATACATTGCAAGCGCCGCACCTGGTAGAGCGAACATCATCACTGGGATCTTACCTTGCGCAAGGAAGCGAGTCGCTTCTCTGACAATCTCGTTGTCAATGCTGCCAGGGTGAGTTAGGGCATAGTTAAAGATGCTCAGTGCACCAACAACGCTTTCTCCATCTACATTGGCAATACCACCGATAGGCGTAAAGCGTATCGTTTCATTCAAAATATGGTGTAAGCCCGTAGGAATTAAAAGGCGCTCAGAAAAGGCAAAAAGGAAAGTACCAAAACTGCCTGCTTGACCAATGAACTCACCAATTTTTGCAATTGCTGCACCAATGGTTGGCCAAATTAGCGACATTGAAACACCAACAAGAGGTAGGACAAGGACGGTAATGATTGGCACAAAGCGACGACCACCAAAGAAGTTAATCGCAGTTGGTAACACAATGGTGTAAAAACGGTTGTGCAGAGCAACAGTCACGAGACCAGCAATCACACCACCGAGTACGCTCATGTGGTAAGAAAAGATACCTAACGTGTTACCAAATTCAGCGGAAAAAATCATCGCTGCCGTCTTATCCATGCCTTGCGAGACAAGGTAAGCAACCGATGTTGTTTCTGGTGTTAATCCCTGAGCAAGAAGTGAGTAGTTCACACCTACATGCATTGAGATAAAACCTATAATTGCTGCAAATGCTGCGGTTGGTTTTTCTTGTTTTGCTAAACCGATAGCAGCGGCGACAGCAAAGAAGAGTGGTAGGTTGCCGAATAGTGAGCCGGCAACCTTTCGGATAAACCCAAGTACCAATTGAACAGCTTCAAGTTGGTTGAATGATTGTCCAGTTATATTTGGGTTTTGTAGGGCTGCGGCTAAACCAAGGAAAATACCCGCGGCTGCGATAATCGAAATCGGCATCATCAGCGCTTTTCCTAGATCTTGTAGTTTAGAACCTAAGTCTTTCATTGAGTGATATCTCCATATCATCACTGTTGTTATTGTGGAGGCGATTAAACCACCTCCAGGCATGGTTGTATAGACAACTATACCTTTTTTGTGAGGTTAATCACTACCATTTATCATGCGTAGCCAGTTACCAAATGAGCTAACTATACTCAACATTCTCATTAATATTAGTTGTATAGTTGTATACTCCAGTGCTGCGAGGTAAAATAAGCCATCTTCAAACAAGGGGAAATGCATGATAAACAAAGAATCTCATGTTCCTATCTATCTACAAATAGAGCGTATTCTTACACAGCAGATTGAACAAGGAACCTTACATTCCGGAGATTCCATTCCATCGGAAACTGTACTCGCAGAGCAATATCAAGTGTCACGAATGACAGCACGCAAAGCGGTCGACTATTTAGTCCGCCAGGGCGTGGTTGAAAGGCAGCGAGGACGCGGTACATTTATTTGTCAGCCAACCAAAGAGCTTAAGATGGCTTTACCATTGGATAAGCACTTAACCTCTAGTGAAGTTGCAACCTCGCTTAACTCTCCTATTAGTAACAAGCTGCTGCATCTCGAGAGGATTGAAGCACCTGTTCATATTGTCCAAGAACTTGGTTTAGAGCCTGGTAGTTGGGTTTGGTATATGAAGCGGTTACGTTTGGTGGGGGAAATTCCTTTTGTGTTTGAATCTTCTTATATGCTCGCGGAACCGATGTTTGCCGATTTAGAATCACACCATTTAAATAGTTCTAAATACAACTACCTTAATGAGAAAGGGCAAAAGGTAGGCAGTAGTCAAAAACGTATTCGTGCCGAACTACCATCAGAAGAAGTCCGCACGCTATTGGGATTGAAACGAGATGAGCCAGTATTGTGTGCCCACAGTATTGCAAGCCTAGAATCTGGGGTAGTTTTTGAAGCTTCAGATATCTACTATAACCAAGAACACTATACGTTTACTTTAGAAGCAACAAGATAATGCATCTCCCTTTAATTAAAGGGGGACTGTCGCAAATAAACCGTGAAATAAAACAGTCCTATCCACTAGACACCATTAGCCGGTGAGGGTCTAAAATCGCTTAAAGGCCTTCAATCTGGCTCCCCAATAGAGCACGGCATGTTGCCAGTTCGAGCTATCATCGAAATCACCGACAAACCGTGACCTGAATAGCTACCAACTCAGTAGATATGGTTCAATTTGGTAACTCATCAACAAATCACATATTGATTTACTATTAAACCCCGTTAAACATAGACTTATGAGATTATGAGATTATGAGATTATGAGATTATGAGATTATGAGATTATGAGATTATGAG
>NZ_JBGOOD010000110.1:0-373 GCF_041439475.1 Vibrio sp. 1S139 | reverse complement strand
ATTATGATGAATTTGCTAATTTGGCCACATCGTCAAAGCTCTAGGAATAAGGAAAGGTATGTCAAATTGCAAGGGTTGATATGAAGTCCAACTCTTATCCTGATCATTTAGGGGCGTGCGACGTGAAGTTGTAAGAAGCGCGTTCGCCACTTAATGTGTGAACCACCTGTATCACCAGATGTCAACTGCACCAGTAGTTTTGGACACTGAGTAAGCGAAATAGAACTGCCCATGTCCCAGTCTCGCTGGAGCAATTCTCATTAGAAAATATTTGTCGATATGGGTTTAAGTGTTTATCGAAGAGTATCTACTCTAAGCTGATGTATGGAATCCACTCCCTCCTTTGCCAATCTACACTTAGCAAAGTGAGACC
>NZ_JBGOOD010000109.1:0-7081 GCF_041439475.1 Vibrio sp. 1S139 | reverse complement strand
GAAGCCTTTTTTCTATCTAAATAAACAAGTTAGCTCTTAAGATCCTGTCTATGATAACGAGTTAGATTCATAGCGACGAGCCCCGAAGTTCATTGATAGTGAAGTTTTCATCGCGCTAATCATGTCGATTGCCTTTCTCTAAAGATAAGTTGAAATGATGCAAAGGAAGAATTCGGCATAGATTATGAATGGGATTGATTCAGTAGACGGAATATATGATTCACTAGTAATTAGGATGAATTACTGTTCGCATGTGTATATGTAGCCTACTCCAGACTAATTTCCCTCACACCCCAACACTGCGACAAACGCATCCAAATACTTTTCTATAGTTAAATCCGCAGAAACGGGCGGTAGTTCTACAGTAATGCACGGTAGGTTTCTTTCCTGACACCATGTGCCGAATGAGCCTGGGGTTTCGTAATCGACGTCTTCAACGAGCGGCAGGTTGAATTGCTTACCTAGCCAAGTGGTGAGTTCTGATCGATCGGGGTCATCGACCATGGCGAGTGGTTCGTGAAAAGAGATGACGAATTTAGGTTGGCGCTGTTCGATGAGGTTTATGAGCGATTGCACTTCAGGTTCAAGTTGTTCGGCTTGCCCGGTTTTCACTTTTACATCTCTGACTGGTGTGTGGGAGCTCCAGCGATACACGGTGCCGTTTTCTGTCCAGTTTTGAGTTGGGAAGGCGCGGTTCAGATCGACTTGGTTGGCGTTGGCGCGAGTGCCTAATTGATTGCCATCTGGGTTCATCGACAGGATCACATCGTGTCTCAAGTTGGCGGCTGGCAAGCTTCTCAGCGCACAAGATAATCCTGCAATAGAAGCGGTTTCATCACCGTGTGTGCCAGCTAAGATCAGCCCGCGAGACTCGCTTTCTATTTGCGCGGGGAAATAGAGCAAAGGCGCACCCAACACTGATTTTCCATATGACAGCGGCTTTATTGAAAATGCAGCTCTTTCCGTTCTTGGAATTAAACTCACCTTTATCTCCTGATTGATCAAGTACTATCAAGTATTAACGATTACACAAACTTACTTAGATAAACGAAAGCATTAAAACTCGTCAACAGTCGCATTGTTAATTTTATTACTTGCTTCAAAGATAGGCTAGGAGAGCAAAAACATATGGATTTTAAGAAACACTCAACGGCGTTACTCATTTCATCTCTATTGACCCCCTTTATCTCAGTAACTGCCGTTGCTGACACGTTGCCTGCGGGAACCACTCTGGCAGAGCAGCAACACTTAGTGCGCGCTAATGATGCGGAAGCGGCGACACTAGATCCGGCAAAGGCAGAAGGCCTTCCAGAAATGCACATTCTACGTGACCTGTTTGAAGGTTTAGTGATTCAAGACCGCGATGGCAACATTACTCCAGGTGTGGCGGAATCTTGGGAAACCGAAGACAACAAAACGTTTGTATTCCAACTGCGCAAAGACGCGCAGTGGTCGAATGGCGATCCTGTGACGGCCGATGATTTCGTGTATGCGATAAGACGCGCGGTAGACCCAAAAACGGCATCGCCAAATGTGTGGTACCTGAAGCTCACCAAAATCAACAATATTGCTGATGTGGCAGAAGGTAAGAAGCCGATTGAAGAACTAGGCGTGTCGGCTATTGATAAGCACACCGTCCGTTTTGAACTCGACAGCCAAGTACCTTACTTTGTGGCAATGACGGGCCACACATCTATGATGCCAGTGCATCAATCAGCCCTAGAAAGTAGCGACAAGCCGTGGAGCGACCCTAAGCAATTTGTTGGTAATGGAGCATTTGTGCTAGACGAGTGGGTGGTGAACGAGCGCATTGAGCTGAAGAAGAACCCGAAATATTGGGACAGTTCAGATACCCACTTAACCGAAGTAACTTATATTCCGTTTGAGAATCAGAATGCCTCGATTAACCGTTATGCGGTGGGCGAGGTCGATATTACTTCGGACGTGCCTATACACATGGCGCAGCAGCTTAAAAGCAAATATCAAGATGCGTTTACCACAGTGCCTCTGTTGTGTACTTACTACTACGCATTCAATACTACGCGACCACCTTTTGATGATGCGCGAGTACGTAAAGCTGTCTCTTATTCTATGATGCGTGACGTTATCACCAATGGTGTGACTCAGGTGGGCAACTTACCGGCTTATACCTTTGCTCATGAGTACACGGCTGGTTTTGATGCAACACAACCTGAATACAGCACGTGGACTCAGAAAGAACGCGATCAAAAGGCCAAAGAACTATTGCAAGAATCGGGCTACGATGCGTCTAACCCATTGGATTTCAAACTGCTTTACAATACTAGTGAATCGAACAAGTCGATTGCAGTGGCGATTGCATCAATGCTGAAAGGCAACTTAGGCGCACAAGTTGAACTAGAAAACCAAGAGTGGAAGTCTTACTTGGTATCGCGTCGCCAAGGTGATTTTGATGTGATGCGCGCCTCTTGGTGTGGTGACTACAATGAAGCATCAACCTTCTTGAGCCTGTTGCGTTCTGGCTCTTCAGGTAACTTTGCTCGCTACAACAATGAAAAGTACGACGCAGCAATGGATAGCGCACTAGCCGCAACCAGCGAACAAGATCGCCAAGGTTTCTACGACCAGGCAGAACAGTTACTGGCAGAAGACATGCCGATCGCGCCAATTTACTACTACATGCAGGCTCGTCTAGTACGACCAAGTGTTGGTGGTTTTGCGAAGAACAATGTAGAAGGGCGTATCTATTCTAAGGATCTCTACATCAAAGAGTAATTGCGTTTGATTCACGCGGCGACACACCGCTAAGAATATGAAATAAAGAAAAGGGACGTTGATCATAAATATCTGATCAACGTCCCTTCGTCATTAATCTGTAACGGTAAGCGCAAAAAACTGAAACCTGATTGAAGTATTTTTCACTTTTATTTCAATCAGGTGAAGCCATGTTACCCCCTCTACGTGCCCTTGTTGCGTTCGAAGCTGTTGCCCGCCTCGGTTCTATTGGCGCTGCTGCGCGCGAGCTTTGTGTTACCCAAGCTGCGGTGAGTCAGCAGCTTAAAAGTTTAGAAACCTTTCTCGATACCACATTGTTTGAGCGAAGCTCCAAAGGCGTAAAGCTGACGTCAGCTGCCCAGCACTATCAACCGATTGTTGCGGGTTCATTAGCACACCTGAAATTACAGACTCAAATCCTCTTCGGGGAAAAAGAAACCGACGTGTTGAGCCTGCGCGTTAATCACACCTTTTGCCATAACTGGCTGCTGCCTCGCTTGCCATCTTTTTATCAAAAATACCCTTTTATCAGGCTCGATATTCAGCTGGTGGACTGGCCATCAACCAACCCTTGTCAGAATGTCGATATTGAACTGACCAATGGCAAGGTCGAAAGCGAAGACACTCATAGTGAGCGACTCTTTCAAGAGCATTGGCAGTTGGTGTGTAGCCCAGACTTTAAAAACCAATATCAAGACTCCTTGGTTGAGCATGATTTTTCTGCTTTGCCGACCGTGCGAGTAAAAGGCTACCGCGAGAACTGGCTGCAATGGTTGAGCCATAACCAATTCGAGATGACTTTACCTAAGGTGCTACTTGAAGTGAGTAACTCTCTGCATGCATTAGAGGCGGTCAAACATGGCATTGGTGTGTTGTTGGTGCGTTCGCTTGCGGTGTCTGAGCTGTTAGAGAAAAACGATATTGTTCTGGCTACAGAGTCCTCAATGCCTGCCGAGTCTGCCCACTATTTGATTACCAAACACCGCCGCAGTGCCAAGGTGAATTTCTTTTGTGATTGGCTTTATCACCAGATGGAAGACGGTGAACTGGAAGAAAGGTTTTCTAATGGGTAGCCATAAAAAAAATGAAGGGCGCTCTTACTAACCTGTCACACAAACCCCTTAATTTAACCGCATACAAATAAGGACGAGGTCACCATGAGTGCTTTCTCACAACCAATGAAAAACCGCTTAAAGGTACTGCTATTTACTGCACCGTTGTTGGTGCCACTGTTTACTTTTTGGCTCGTACCATTTGGTTATTCGATTTACATCAGCTTCACCGACTGGGATTACATCTCGCCAGATTATTCGTTCATCGGTTTAGAAAATTACGAGTACATGGTTGAGGATTACGAGTTCATCCAAGCGATGCTCAATACGTTTTGGTTCTCTGTGGGTGTGGTGATTCCCACCATTATTCTTGGCCTTGTGTTTGCGATGCTGCTGCACAAAAATTTCAAGGGCAGCCAGTTTTATCGTGCGGTGATCTTCTCTCCTTGGATTACGCCAACGGTAGCAGTTTCGATCGTGTGGTCTTGGGTGTTCGAGACCAAATCGGGCTTGGCAAACCACTTACTGGAGTCGGCAGGGTTTAGCGCGATTCCATGGTTAGAGAACGGAAACACGGCTTTGATTGCGGTGATTATCGTGACGGTGTGGCAGGCGATTGGTTGGACGATGCTGTTCTACATCAGTGCACTCAACAAGATTCCAGAGTCACTGTATGAGGCTTCTTTGATTGATGGCTGCAGCAGCTTAACGCGCTTTTTGAAGATTACGCTTCCACTGATTTCACCAACCACTTTCTTCTTAGTGGTGGTCAACATTATTACGGCAATGCAGGCGTTCGATCAGTTCCAGATCCTAACGCAGGGCGGGCCGGGTGGTGAGACACGTACCTTGCTGTACTTGTTCTACCAACAAGCGTTTGAACGTTACGAAATGGGACCTGCGGCCGCGACATCGTTAGTGATATTCCTGATTACTGGATTGCTGGCACTTATTAATACCTACATCGGCAAGCGCTGGGTGTACTACTAGTCGATTTTTGAAAGGACAGAATTATGACCACGCAAGTATTGGATGCCAATCAAGTATTAAACCAGAGCGCAGCGAAAGCCAAAGTTATAGCACAAACCAAAGCGACCAAATCAGAGGTTGCGTCAAAGAAGATTTCAGTGGATCGCCGTTCGTTCCTCGCACTGGCTAAGCACCTGTTCTTGGCAACGTGCGGAACCATTATGGTGTTCCCGTTCTTGTGGATGTTGTCTGGTTCACTGAAAAGCAACGATGAGATCTTTGCTAACCCACTGGATTTGATTCCAGAGCAATTCCGCTGGGAAACCTTTGTCGAAACCTTTCACAGCGCGCCGTTTGGCTTGTACATCTTCAACAGTTTTAGCGTGGCTTTGTTCACTACGTTTTTGGTGATTGTGAATTCGGCGATGTTTGCATATGCGCTGACTCAGCTGAAGTTTCGCTCAAAGACGGTGCTCTATTTCATCGTGATGGGTTGTTACATGCTGCCGGGCGCGGCGTCGGTTTTCGGTGTGTTTTATCTACGCCAAGTGTTTATCAAGGTGCATCCGTCGCTGATTGAAGCGGCACGAATTGATGGTGCAGGTGAGCTCAAGATCTTATGGGCAATCATCTTACCGCAATGCCGAGCAGCAGTCGCAACACTGTTCCTCATCACTTTTATTACCAATTACAACAGCTACATGTGGCCAAGCCTGGTGATTACGACTCAGGATTTAAATCTGATCGCTACTGGTATTCGTCACTACTTTATTGCCGAAGGTAACTATGGGTTGAACTGGTCGCAAATTATGGCGGCGAGCACCATTGCAGTATTGCCTTTGTTAATTCTATTTGTCATTTGTCAAAAGACGATTCTTTCAGGTATCGCCGATAACGGCGTAAAAGAGTAAACGGAAATGAAACTAAAAACTCTCGCACTAGTGTGTGCTGGCGCAGCAAGCGCGTCTATGTTCTCTAGCAGTGTTCTTGCCGCAACCGAAGTTAACTTTTGGTATTCCGGTGGTACTAAGCCACAGCAAATGATGACTAAGCTCATCGAAGAGTTCAACGCGAGCCAAGATGAGTATGTGGTGAAGCCCGCATTGCAAGGTAACTACACGGAAACCTACCAGAAGCTGCAAGCTGGTTTAGCGTCGAAAACGGCACCTGAACTTGTGCTATTAGATTCAGGTCGTGCGGAAGCGATGCACGGGCGTGGTCTGAGCCGTGACCTAACGCCGTTTATGGATGAAGAGTTCAACTTCTCTGATTTCATTGGCGCGTTTAAAGATCAAGTGACGGCAGACGATGGCACCATCATTGGTCTACCTGCTTACGGTACAACTCAAGTGTTCTACTACAACAAGCAAGTATTGGCAGATAACGGCTTTACCGAGCAAGACCTAAACACATGGCAAGGTGTGGCTAAGGTCGCTGAGAAAGTCACACAGCGTGACGAGAAAGGCAACGTGACTTTCTACGGCTGGGAGCCGATGTGGGGTCAGGGCAACATGATTGACGCGGCTTTCTCTAACGGCGCTAAGATCATCAGTGATGACGGTAAGAAAGTGCTGATTGACTCTCCTGAGTGGGTTGAGGTGTGGGACAGCTTCCGTAAGTGGATCCATGATGATCAAATCATGCGAATTCACTACGGTGGTCAAGGCTGGGAATACTGGTACAAAACCATTGATGACGTGATGAAAGACAACGCATTGGGCTATACCGGTTCATCAGGTGACCAAGGTGACTTGGACTTCACTAAGCTTTCAGCAACTACACAGCCGGGTTGGGGTTCAAACCCTTCTGCGCCACAAGCGGGTGCGCTGGTTTACGTAATGCCAAAAGGCACAGATGACGCAGCGGCGAAAGGTGCATTTGAGTTTGTTGAGTTCTACGCCAACGCGAAAAACACCGCAGCTTGGTCAATGTTCACAGGTTACATCCCTGTGCGCAACAGCGTTTCTGAAGTACCAGAGTACCAAGCGTTCACTAAAGACAACCCACAAGCTCTGATTCCGTTGAAGCAAGCAAACACGGCGACCAAAGATTTCCTTGACCCTACCAACGGTAAGATTATGGATGCGCTGAAGGTGGCTGCAGACCAGATTCAAATCCAAAACGTGCCTGCTGACAAAGCGCTAAAACAAGCGGCTAAGAAAGCGCAACGTGCACTAGACCGAGCGAATCGTTCTTAATCTGCAAAGTGGATTAACACTATCTTTGCATGCATAAAGGCCCATCTACTCGGGTCAATGCCGTTCGGATAAGCATTACTGTTTGAATCTAAACGGATATTTAGCTGG
>NZ_JBGOOD010000108.1:0-7309 GCF_041439475.1 Vibrio sp. 1S139 | reverse complement strand
TCCAGCTAAATATCCGTTTAGATTCAAACAGTAATGCTTATCCGAACGGCATTGACTCAATCGAGTGGCCTTTTTAATGTCTGAAACTTTCTGAATCTTTCTCAACCAACGAATACGTTATTCTGTCACGGCTTCTTGTTTGAAGCATGGGCTTTTCAACGTGTTCATCTTTTCGATTTCATTGGTTAAGCGCAGCGAGAGCAGGGCTTTCTGGTTCGAAGCAAAATCAAACATCACGATAGTCGCAGTGCCAACGGTCGTCAGTTTCTGTTGAGCCTTACTGACAATCGCGTATTCCATGGTGAATCGGTCATCTTGAATATCGGTAACACGTGAGCCGACCATCAAGGTATCTGGATACGTGACTGGGCGGAAATACTTACAGTAAGTGTCACCAAGAACAGGACCAACTTTGGTAATCGCCATCTCTTCCATCAGCTCGACGTGCTTGAAAAAATCTAAGCGAGCGGTTTCGAAATAGCGAAAATATACAGCGTTGTTAACGTGATTGAGTGCGTCCATTTCTCCCCAAGCGACAGGGATTTCTGTTACTACCGGGTAGTCAGATAATAGTGCTTCCATGCGAACTCTCTTATTGTTATCTGTGTAATTAACGTTATTTACTTATCCTTCATCGGAATAAGTTGTTATTGGAATAAAAACCCTACCGCTAAATTAACAAAACTGCAACACGCGTGATTTAAGTTTTTGAAGCTTGAAACCACACAATGTCAGTGACTTAGTTGCACATCCACTCAATGGTTACGCACTAAGGTGTTTGAATTGCAGCTCAACCAAGCGTTGGTACAATTCGCAGCTATTGATGAGAGACTGGTGGTCGCCGATGTCTACTAGTTGTCCTTTATCGAGCACCGCAATTTGGTCGGCGTGTTTAATTGTTGATAATCGATGGGCGATAATGATCGTCGTTCTGCCACGCATTAACTCTTCTAACCCTTGTTGTACGTGATGCTCACTTTCACTGTCTAGTGCGCTGGTTGCTTCATCCAACAATAGAATATTTGGATCTTTCAAGATGGCACGTGCGATAGCAATACGTTGTCTCTGCCCACCAGAAAGCCTTACACCACGTTCACCAAGAAAGCTGTTGTAGCCATCAGGTAGGTTTTGAATGAACTCGTGTGCGTGCGCTTTCTTCGCCGCTTCGATCACTTGCTCGTCTGTTGCCTGCGGGTTGCCGTAGCGAATGTTATGGAACACATCGTTACTGAACAGAGCAGGTTGTTGCGGTACCAATGCCATCTGCTTTCTTAGCTCGTTAGGATCAAACTGATTCAGTTCAACACCGCCTAAGGTGACCTTACCCACTTGTGGGTCGTAGAAACGTTGCAGCAGTTCGAACAGGGTAGTTTTACCTGCGCCAGACGGGCCAACCAGTGCCAACACTTTGCCTTCATGGGCAGTAAGCGTGAGGTTGCTTGTTGCGGGTTGGTCCGGTCTTGATGGATAACAGAAGGTCACATAATCAAATGCAACTTCTGGCGTTACGTTAGCAAGCGAAGTTGGATTCGCAACTGGCGCAACAATATGGCTTTCAACTTGTAGGATCTCGATTAATCGCTCGGTCGCACCTGCCGCGCGTTGCAGTTCACCCATCACTTCAGAAATCGTACCTAACGATGAAGCAACCATAATTGCGTAGAACACAAACGCCGCTAAGTCACCAGCCGACATAGTGCCGTTGATAACATCACTGCCGCCAACCCAAAGCATGCCTGCGATAGCACTGAATACAATCACGATAACGCCAGAGATAAGAATCGCGCGCTGTTTTACACGCTGGCGACCAATCTCATAAGCCTTTTCAACTTCAACCGCGAATGACGCTTTCTCTTGCTCTTCTCGGCTGTAGCTTTGCACGGTTTTAATATGTTCAATCGCTTCACCTGCATAAGAACCCACATCAGACATCGAATCTTGGCTTTGGCGAGATAGGGCTCTTACACGACGCCCGTAGACAAGGATCGGAATCAAGATAAATGGCACCGAGGCCAATACAATCAACGTCAGCTTAATGTTGGTCGCAAACAGCATGATGATCGCACCAATACACATCAACGCGCTGCGCATCGCCATAGAGAACGATGAACCTATGATGCTTTGAAGCAGAGTGGTATCCGTAGTAATGCGCGACATGATGTCGCCACTGCCATTGGTCTCGAAGTAACTCGGATGCAGTGTCACGACATGATTGAAAACCGACAGGCGTATATCCGCACTTACTCGCTCACCAACAGAAGAGACCAAATAGAAGCGGAAGAAGGTGCCAATCGAGATCAGCACGACCACCACCATGATGAATTGAATCGCGCTGCCTAAGTCTGACAACGATTGTTGGCTGAAGCCTTGGTCGATAAGAAGACGAATACCGTGTCCGACTGAAAGGGTTAAGCTCGCTGTGAAGATCAACGCGATCAACGCAGCAATAACACGACCTTTATAAGGCTGAATGAATTTACTCAGCTCAAACAAAATACTGAGGCTTTTTTTCTCAGGTTTGGGTTCTGGCGCTTGTTGAGTCGATCGCTGAGTCTGTCGCTGGTTCGAGTCGAGCGTAGAAGAGACATCGTTTTGCATATGACTGCCTTAATGTGTTGTCGCTTTAAAAATAGATGGCTTGTTGCTTGTTGCTTATGGCTAATTGCTTTATGACTTATTGCCTGTACTGCGGGTTGTTCGCTGGGCAGTAATTGTTGTTGAGAATCGAACCCATTAAAGCATTTATTGCGCTGTGACGCTCCCTAGGAAACTCAATTTCCAATATTTCATCAACACTAAGTGAATAATTCGAAACGACCTTAAAGGAAAACTAAGCATTTTGATCCAGTCAGTTGGATAGGAAACCAAGCTGTTTACCCCTAATTTTTATGCAAGTAAATTAGCGTTGATAGGAGAGTGCACACATAAACAAGCAACCGTGCGATGATTTATAAATTGATAGCAAAACGTTTGCTATTTATCTCGATATTAGCTTTATCAATGACTTGTAAGTTTTGGTTGTAAGACCAGTTATAGCGACTGTTTTTTGTGCAATATTTGTTACAAAAATTCAACAAAGTAGTTTTTTATACATTTTTCTTGCATAAAACCTCGGATTGAATAGAATAACCAACAAATGACAATTAATGCAGTATTGTGGCATGAGTATTCAAGTAAAGAGCATCAACAAATCATACGGTGATACCCAAGTTCTTCACGACATCAGTTTCGACTGTGAGAGTGGCGAAACCTTGGTATTGCTTGGCCCAAGCGGCGCGGGCAAGAGTTCATTACTGCGTGTATTGAACCTGCTTGAAATCGCGGACAACGGCGAATTAGACATTGCGAATGAGCAATTCGATTTTTCAAGCCAAATCCAAGAGAAGCAGGGGCTTAAACTTCGTCGTAAAGTCGGCATGGTGTTCCAGCAATACAACTTATGGCCACACATGACGGTGATGGAAAACTTGATTGAAGCACCAACCAAAGTGGCGGGTTTGGATAAGCAAGAAGCGATTAAGCAAGCGCAAGAAGTCCTAAAGACACTTCAACTTGCCGACAAAGCAGACGCTTGGCCACTTCAACTGTCTGGCGGTCAACAACAGCGTGTTGCGATTGCACGTGCGCTGATGATGAAACCGGATGTGTTGTTGTTTGATGAACCAACAGCGGCGCTTGATCCTGAGATCACCAACCAAGTCGTGAGCATTATTAAAGAATTGAGCGGAACGGGCATTACCCAAGTGGTCGTGACGCACGAAGTCGATTTCGCGAAGAAGATTGCTAGTCACGTTCTGTACCTAGAGAAAGGGTACATCGTTGAACACGGCACCAGCGATTCATTCGTTAATCCGCAGACACCTGAGTTTGCCGAGTATCTGACTCATTAAGTAAGTCACTTATTAAAAGAAAGTTGACTCACTAGATCTAGCTAAACACAACATCAATTAAAACAATCAAATTATAAGAATGGCCACAGACCGCTATTACACAGTATTCGGAGTAACAAAATGAAAAAGATTCTACTAGCTTCACTTATCGGCCTTGCTTCTTTCAACGCAGCAGCTCAAGAAGAAATCAAATTCGCAATGGAAGCAACGTACGCACCATTCGAATACATGGATGAGAACAACCAAATCCAAGGTTTTGACGTAGACCTAGCAAACGCACTTTGTGAAGAGATGAAAGCGACCTGTACTTTCCACAACCAAGCATTCGATAGCTTGATCCCTGCACTTAAATTCAAACGTTACGATGCCGCTATCTCGGCAATGGACATCACTGAAGCGCGTCTTCAACAAGTGAACTTCTCTAACGCATACTACGACAACTCTGCAGCATTCATCTCTTTCGAAGGCAAAGTCGCAGACCAAGCAGCACTAGAAGGCAAGCGTGTTGGTGTTCAAAACGGTTCTACTCACCAGAGCTTCCTACTTGAGCAAATGACTGGCGTAACAGCGGTACCTTATTCAAGCTACCAAGATGCATTCATCGACATGAAAAACGGTCGTATCGATTCTGTATTCGGTGACACAGCCGTTGTAGCAGAATGGTTCAAGAAAGAAGACAACCTAACGTACGTTGGCGATCAAGTAACAAACCAAGAGTACTTCGGTAACGGCTTTGGTATCGCAGTAAACAAGAGCAACCAAGAACTTGTAGACCAGCTTAACGTTGCACTTGCAGCAGTGAAAGCGAACGGCGAATACGACAAGATCTTCAACAAGTACTTCGGTAAGTAATTTATGGAATTAACGGGTTACTCTTTAGGGCTCGTCGAAGCAAGCTGGATGACTGTTCAGCTTGCGTTCGTAAGCCTATTGGTTGGATTGGTTCTAGCAGTTTTGTTTGCAAGTGGAGAGATGTCTCGTCGTATTGCAATCAAATGGCCAACGACTGCATTTGTGACGATTGTTCGTGGTTTACCAGAAATTCTGGTCGTACTGTTTATCTACTTTGGTTCGACACAAGTTCTGTTCATGATCACTGGCGACTTCATAGAAGTGAGCCCGTTCTTATCTGGTGTTGTTGCACTGTCACTTATCTTTGCTTCTTACGCTTCGCAAACCTTGCGTGGTGCTTTGAAAGCAGTAAGCAAAGGGCAGAGAGAAGCAGCAAGCGCACTTGGTATTTCTCAGTATCGTGCATTCTTTCGTATCGTGTTACCTCAAGCGGTAAGACACGCACTACCAGGGTTAACCAACCAATGGTTAGTGTTACTGAAAGACACTGCATTAGTTTCGCTAATTGGCGTAACAGATTTGCTGAAACAAGCACAACTAACATCCGCTGCAACGCACGAAGCATTTACTTGGTACGCGACAGCAGCAGCAATCTACTTGGTCATCACTTTAATCACACAAAGATTGGTAAAAGTGATTGATGGTAAGTTCTCTATTCAAGGTTTGGGTAACAAAGGGGCAATGGCATGAATCAACAATACCTCTCTCAAATGCTTGAAGGCTTAGTGACCAGTCTTCAACTCACAGGCGCTTCATTGCTTGTTGGTTGTATCTTGTCACTGCTGATGACGGTAACGCTAATTCTAAGAATACCGGCGATTCACTGGTTCACTCGTGGCATCATCACGCTGTTCACTGGCACACCATTGTTGGTTCAAATCTTCTTGGTGTATTACGGCCCGGGTCAGTTCGATTGGATTCGTGAAAGCTTCATGTGGACTTGGTTAAGCCAACCTTGGTTCTGCGCAATGTTAGCATTAGCTTTGAACACCGCGGCATACAGCACGCTACTGTTCAGAGGCGCATTCAACGCCATTCCAGCAGGGCAGTGGGAAGCATGTCGCGCACTTGGTATGGACAAAATCGCAACGCTGAAAGTGTTACTGCCATATGCACTACGCCGCGCCGTTCCAGCTTACTCGAACGAAGTGATTCTAGTTTTCAAAGGTACGTCACTGGCAAGCACCATCACCATCATGGATTTGATGGGTTACGCTCAGCGTATCAACGGCCAAACCTACGACACACTAACGGTGTTCGGTATTGCTGGCGCATTCTACTTAGCAGTAAACGGCATACTAACGCTGATCTTCCGTCAGGTAGAGAAGAAAGCCCTCGCATTCGAAGCCGCGTAAGCTAGCCACACACAAGCTTAACTAACGTATAAAGCCTGCCATTTATGTTCGCATAGATGGCAGGCTTTTTTGTGTTTGGGGTATGCATACGAGTACTGTTTTTATATCCAGATGTCCGAGTTTTTACGAAATTCATACTATATGGAAATATTCTGCATTTTGTCATTCAATGAGTCTATCTATGTTTTAAGTCACTGAAATACTGTGATTAATCGTGGTAAATTGCTGTGCATATGAAACTAGATAGAATGATTCTGTATTTAAATGCAGAATTTTTCGGTCTAATAGCTGTTAGGAGTTATAAATGGCAAGTACGATATATAGACAATTGTTAATACAAAGTATAAACAGATTGAAAGAACACTTTAATAGTTCAGAGGGCATTTTTCGCAATGAACAGAATGTCCTTTATCATGCCGGTGAGTTCGGACAGTATAGAGAAGATGCGGTAATAGAGCTATTGAGACTGTGTGTACCACAAACCTTTGGTATTACAAAGGGTTTTATAATTACACGGGATAATCAACAAAGTACCCAGTGTGATCTAATCATTTACGATAAACAATCATGTCCCAAGTTGGTAGACTCTTCGCACACACATTTTATTCCTGTTGAGGCAGTAATCGCAATCGGAGAAGTAAAGTCCCAGATTAGAACAAGCTCAGAAATGAGCGATATATTAGATAAACTTGCAGCCAACAAAGCACTAAAATACTTACCCTCTCAGACAAGGGTTACTAAGAAAGTATACGCCCCTGATGAAGACAATGGGCTTAATTTTGATGCTAGTTTTTATCGTTCTGATGCAATCTTTACATTTGTAATATGTAAGAGTTTCAGTGCCATGCCAAGTGGGGGATTCTTTTATGGTGACAGCGTAGATATATCGAATAAGCATAACTTTATAGCTAGCTTGGAGAGTGGTCATTGTGCATATTTTGCGAATCCATCATGGTCTTTATATAGTACACATAATTACCACTACCCTCATACGAGACGAGAGGCTCATGCCCAAGAATATAAGGGACGAATTGATGATGACGTGCCTTTAGCTATCGGGTTGTTGGTTAGTGCTCTGTATAATCATTGCAAGCTTGCCACGCTAGTTGAGTTTGACCCAGTTGAGTACATAGCTACAAATATCATAAGGTAACTCCTAACAAATAAGGATTAAGGTGTTGCGCAGCCAACACTAAATCCCGAGTGTTGAAC
>NZ_JBGOOD010000107.1:0-7507 GCF_041439475.1 Vibrio sp. 1S139 | reverse complement strand
GGCGGTATCTGTGTTGAGGCTTGAAAGTCAATGAGTCGATTTAAAGACGCTTACAATAGTGTCGGCCGTAAGGTGTTTTTACCTGACTCCCATCATTAAACCCAACCATAACAATCGCATTGTTACAATGCGGACAGACGGCAAAGTGTCGAGTCTTACGCCCTTCAGCCGTGCGCTCGTAATCAACCCAAGGTTTTCGCTTTTCGGTCAAATTTTCAAAATCAGCTCTGTTGGTGATTTTGTGGATAACCGGCGTGTCTATCGTTAATTTGAATACATCCATCAAAAGCCTCTATTTCTTCAAAAATTCCATAGTGATTAAGCACTTCTCCCCACCATGTACGATCAATCAAAGGGACAATTTTCAGGCGCTCTGATAGCTGTAATGTAGTGAGTAATGTCATCATATCAATATCACAATGATGTTGGCCGTCACTTAATTGAAATAAGACAAATTCATCACTTTCATCTCTATTCCTCTCTTTGGAATGCTCAAAATTCTTCAGCCCATCTAGCGCTAACATTAAGCGTGGGTGGTTTTTTTGTACTTGGTGCCACCACGACTCGCTCAATGATGGCGTATGACCATACTCTTGTGCAATGCGTAAACACTGCAATAAAAAGACTGGCGACACGTTAAAAACGTAATCATGAGAGTACAATTCAAATTGCATACCTTGAGTCATCGTTTTCTCCTTACCCAAATTCAATATCCGCTTCAGGGTCTACCAGATAAGACTGCTTACAATGATCGCACTCATATTGGCCACCTGCGGGATTGCTATAAAAACCGTCTTGTTGCTCACCGCAATGCGGACATTCCACTTTGACTCGTGTCGTCGTCATTAACGTTTGCATTTTCATTACGTTCACCTTTATCAATGCATTTTTTGTGTCGTCTAGCCGACTCATTATTCAACGCTTTATTAAACTCAAACCTCAGAAGAACCAATCCACTGCTCACCGAGGTAAGCATCCCAACCGTCTGGACTCACCGAGAAATAATCGACACACTCCAGAGCCTCGTGCGTCCAACCGCCTTTAGGGGCGTGGTACTGAACCACTACCACACCCTCCAAGCTCAGAATACGAAGCAATGCCAACGTGCGTCCTTCCATCAAGTCAGGCTCAGCCGGTGATAACGAGCGGGCGACTATCATGAGCCCATCTCCTTTCCTAATTTGCCTTTGTCATCGAAATGACGCTTCTGACAGCCTTGTTTCCACGCGCTGCAGCTCCAGTAAAAACTGCCTTTGTTTTTCCCAGAATTGCGCACCAACACGCCTTTGCCACAGGCGCACTTTTGATTTTTAGCCGGCTTGCCGCGCACGCTATCGAGGATAAGGCCACATTGCTCGCGGTCTTCACACGCCCAAAACGATTTCTTTGCAGAGCGAAGACGCATCGTCTTGCCACACAATGGGCATGGCGATTCGGGCTCTACGACTTTTGGTAAGTTGATGGTGATATCCCCAGACTTCACCTTACTGACAATGGCTCGCACAAATCCTTCTTGATTTTGCATAAAGGCATCGAGGCTCATCTCTCGCTTGGCAATGCTTTCGAGCGACTGCTCCCAAATCGCGGTCATCACCGGGTTGCTCACTTCATTGGGCAGCGCCTGAATCAAACCGCGCCCTGCGTCGCTACTTAAGATCTTTTTGCCTTTTGCTTCCACAAATCCGCGCTTTTTGAGCGTCTCAATGATGGCCGCGCGCGTCGCTTGCGTGCCAAGTCCGGCTGTCTCTTTCAAAATCGCTTTGAATTGAGCCGGAACATTATCGCTGCGTGCAATATTGGTCATCGCATCGAGGAGCGTCCCTTCGGTAAACGCAGAAGGCGGCGTGGTTTTCTTACTCACCACATCGACTTTGGAAAACGTCAGCGACTGGCCAACCGTTAAGGAAGGCAGAGATTGAGACGGGTTTTCTTCGCTCTTCCCTTTCCCCTCTTCTTTTTCTTCTTTCGCCACAACCCGCCAACCTTTGACGCGCTCCACTTTGCCGGACGTTTTAAAGCTGTGCCCCCCACACTGCAATTCAATCACGGTGGAGTCATCTTCGGCATGCGGATAAAACTGAGCCACGTATCGCTGCACGATGGCCTGATACACGTGTTTTTCGCGCTCACTGAGTCCGGTGAGTACCGGCGCTTTCGCGGTGGGAATGATGGCGTGGTGCGAGCTTTGCGCCACTTTTTTATCGTTCCAACACGCGCTGCTTATTGCCCCGTCCGCGCCCTGGCACATCGATGCGAACTCGGAAGTCTGACCCAGCGTCCTCAAGATTTGAGTCACTTCGCCTTGCTGACTCACCGGCAAGAACGCGCAATCGGTACGCGGATAGGTGGTCAGTTTGTGTTTTTCATACAAGGCTTGCGCCGTATCGAGCACTTGCTGCGCGGTGTAACCGAACTGAGCCGACATGGCCTTCTGCAGAGAGCCCAAGAAAAACAGCGCAGGATGTTTGGCTTTTTGGCGTTTGGTATCAAACACGGCGACAGTCGCCACTTGTCCCTGACAATCCCGAGCCACACGCTCAGCTCCCTCACGAGACAAACAGCGCCCCGATTCATCACCTTGCGCTTCTGGCACTTGCCATTTAGACGAGAATCCTGCGTCACCGACGACGTCATAAAACGGTTTAGAGACAAAGTGAGCGATGGCCAAGTCTCGCTCAACCACCAATCGTAAGGTGGGCGTTTGAACACGGCCCACCGATAAAGCGCCGCGATAACCGGCTTCCCGTCCCACTAGAGAGCAAAGCCGCGTTAGGTTCATACCCAACAACCAGTCGGCTTGACTGCGGCCAAGCCCCGCCCAATAAAGAGATTCAGTGTCACTGCCGGGTTTAAGATTATCCAGACCTTTACGAATGCTGGCTTCGTCTAAGGCGCTGAGCCAAAGTCGAGAGACATGGCCTTGGTAGCCCACAAACTCTAAAATCTCACGCGCAATCACCTCCCCTTCACGGTCGGCATCGGTGGCTATCACCACCTCTGTCGCGCTGGCCAATAATTTCTTGATGACATTGAACTGTTTTTTCTTATCGGGTGGCACGACCATTTGCCAGGTCGATGGCACGATAGGGAGCGTGTCATAAGACCAAGCTTTTAATGCGGGGTCATAATGCTCCGGGTCGGCTTGAGACAGAATATGACCAAACCCCCAGGTCACGACCACCCCTTGGCCGCGCAACGCCCCCTCGATTTTTTCATGACAACCCAATACCTTGGCAATGTCGCGTCCTTGAGACGGTTTTTCACATAAAAGCACACGCATGGTTTACCTCCAACCTACGCACAAACAAGGTGACCGCGTCACCTTTAGAGCGCCTTCTTGATAAAGAAAGCACTGACCCAATAACAAGTCACCCATCATGATGTCGTCACCTTGCTGGCGAGTTGTTTCTTCACCCAACCTGGCGTGACCTTACTGAGCGTCATGCCTTCACGGTTGCCAATTAAAGCTTGCTGCACTTGCGAACAAAATGGCTCTTGCGCTTTCACGCCGAGCTCCGCTTGAGCGCGTTGGTCGGCGTCACCACTTCGGCGCGACCGCACACGAAATCGAAGCGCCGCAATCGCGTTAGATAAATTCACTCCTCTCATCTATCACTCCCTATTTAAAGTTCAGATTGAGAGGCTGGGTTATTATTCGCCCCTGATTGTTGTGGCTTTTTTAATAACACCGCATCCACACGCTGCGCCATGATGGTAATTAACGAAGCCGTTAATGCCATGCCTGACGTCATTTGGCCTGGGTTATTTTTATCTTCCCAAACGTCGATGCGGAGTTCGCCTTCAATACGCACACGCATGCCTTTTTGTAATAATTTACTTAACGCTTCGGCGTCACGCCCCCAATAACTGATGTCCACCCAAAACCCGCCCTTATCTTCATAAGGACGCTCAGAGTCTTGCGTTTTAATTAAACGGTCGTACTTGACGTTAAATTTTAATAACGGTCTAGCCTCACCATTCGAGCGGTCATTCGCCGGCTGCCAACGCAATTCTGGTGTCATACCAATATTGCCATCAAAAATAAAAAGACCTTTTGCCATCTGTTTTTCTCCTTTGAACAAAGTCACGAGAAACAGTATCAAAAAGGCAATAGAAAAATACTCATTAAAAATACATTGGTGGATGTATTTTTAACGAGTATTTATTTTTTATTTTGTGTTACACTATTTAAAGTTACGCCAAAATATCATTAACTATTATATTGATTACGTATCAATACACAGAACTGATCGCTTAACGCTTTATTTCTTTTGCCTCACCCCTTTGCTTTCCCTTTCCCCTCCTGCCTCAGACGACAATATATTGCTCCATCAACAAGGTTGTCGCGTTCGCTCCATTTTTCACCTTGCTACTGCCTCATGCGTGTTATTTCTCTTTACTGCCTCATTTATTTACACCTGCCTCAACGTAATACCGAAATCCCCCGTTTCCCCAGCCGTGCCCCCTCAACGCCGATTTTAAAAAAATCACCATTGAGGGGGCTTGTTTGCGGCATTTACTTGAGTTAGCCTTTGTTTGAGGCAAAATTTGTTCAATGTTGGGGTAACGACTTAACGCCTGATGTTTTATTCGTGGTGGTTATTATGAAAAAAAAGACAGACTCGGATTTTATTAGCATTCTTAACCAAGATGTTGAGGCAATTCGCCAGAATAAAGAAACACAAAGAATATCTAAGATTGATCATCTAAAAGATGAAATCATCATATTAAGAAATCTTAACCTAAGCTATGCCAATATTGTTCTCTGGCTCAACAATCAACACCACATAAAAGTCAATGAATCCACTGTTCGTCGTAGACTCTTATTACATTGGAGTAAAAACAATGCGGACTCCATTTCTTAATTCATTACTAGAGGCGATGCCAAAGCCACTAATAAAAAAGAGTCACCCCGTTCATCACAAAGACAAATCAAAAGGTTCTCCTCTCGATAAATATCGATGTGAAATTATGGCACTGAGGCATCAATGCCAATGTTCCTATGGAGAGATAGCTCTTTGGTTACAACATAAAAAGAACATAACCATATCAAAAAAATCCGTTTATAAACGGATTCAATATTGGAATGAGGCACCCCATGATGTTTTCAAAAGCAAAGAGACAGCGGATTAAATTAGAAAAACAAACCTCTAAGTTTTACAACTTTCATTACCGAGCTATTGGTGAAAACAAAACAAAGAATAAAGAAAAAATACATAGCTTTATGACATTATTTCGTCACATTGAAGTAACCGCCCGAATTATGGATAAGATAGGAATAAAAAGAGTAAAGCAATTATCTTGTGAAATGGCTAATCAATATATTGAGTCTCAACGAAATAACATTGCCGCAAAATCATTAAGAAATGAACGCAAGGTTTTGCAACGGATTATTGATATTTATGAGCCAGGAGAAAGAGTCGTTATACAAGGTGACTTACTAGAACGAGAGTGGGTAAATCGAGCTTATACGTATGAGCAAGTCGAACAAATTATGATGCACCAACGCGAGCGAATGCAACTCTCTACCGCCATTGCTTTTTCTGCGGGTTTGCGAGCCCGCGAGCTTCTCACACTCAGGCGCCTCGATGAAGCTCAACCTTCCAAAAGCCGGAAGTGGCGTAACGATCTTTTCAAAGGATTAAATGGCGTTAAATACATCGTCGAAGGCAAAGGAGGGCTGAAACGAGTCGTCACTCTCCCATCCGAACTGTCTAATATTCTTGAAACTAAACGACTCTCCACACCCATTATCGTTGAAGACAGGAAATGCAAAATCACTACCTATTACGATATCGCTGGCGGGAAAAAATTCAGTGATGCTTTCAGTCAGCGTTCAAAGTCGGTGTTAGGTTGGTCACATGGGGCTCATGGGCTTCGATACAGCTACGCCCAAGAGCGAATGTCACATTCTATCTCCAATGAAACATACCAGGATCGCAAGGCCATCGTTAGCCAAGAGCTTGGGCATTTCAGAGCAAGTATTACGACACACTATTTATGCGCTGGTGCGCGTTAAATTAACCATAAAGAGGCAAGACTATGATTTCAAAAGACACTATCGAACAGCTTTCCCACACCATCATTCCTAACGCCCCCCAACCTCAGGAGGCAGAGGAAGACATCGATCATATTTTACTCAAGCTGGCCACTCAAAAATTTGGCACCACGGCGGCCTTAGCCTCAAAGCTAAACGTCGATGAATCTCAAATTCACGAATGGCTCAAAACGCCCCTTCCAATTGGAATCATTGACTCATTAGAAAATATCGTGCTTGGAGAGAAATACCTTTCCCCTCACCTTATCTTCTCTCTAGGAGGGTTAGAGCAGATGGAGCAATGGCAAACCTTAGTCAATGCCCTGATAAATGACGCATTGCATCGCTATCTATCAGATATTCCTGTTGTTTTTATGCCTGAGAATACCGATTTCTTATGTGAGCGAACACTTGAAGCGTTAATCAATATAGGCATGGAATTGCCCCAAGAGTATCCAAAAGATTTACAGCTGAATAACATTGATGATTTGGAGTCTATGATAAACGCGAACATTTATGCGCATACGCTCTCTTTAATATTCGATGCAATGGTCAATATCCAGTGTTATTACGATACTTTCTTCGATGCCATCTCCGAGCACCCTGATCATCCATTTGAAGAAGCATTATGTTGGGAACATATTCTCGTTGATCTTGCCGTTTACCATGCTTTAGATGATCAGAAAATCTTCCCTGGGCTGCAAGCATTCCAAAACGAGACCATGATGAACACTCACCAGTACATTAACGCATTGAAATCTCATGCTTACCAACACCGTTTACCACTGCGTGCAGAGCTGCTCCACTTGCTCAACAAAGATCATGAAGAACTGTACGACGATAGTGAAGCGGAGATAATGGGGCTCTTCCCACCGCAAATTCACCCTGATATTTACGTTAGTGAAATCATAGAAAGTCAGCGCTTGATACATCAAGTTCTGCCGGGAATTTGTCGTAAATTGGAGATGAGTGAAGAAGAAATCAGGGAGTTAATAGGAAAGAAATAAGGGCGCTCTTAGACTATGCTTCACAAAACTGAATCAGGAAGGGTTTTACCCCCTCCTGCTCAGCTCTACCTTACTGCTTCGTAGACAACAAATTGAGCCAGAAAACTTGTGCCACCATCCTGGTAGCGAACCTCACAGAGTGAGTCTCGAACTAGCCATAAGCTACACAAGAACGTAAAGCACAGGACAATCAGCCCTGCGAGTGCTGTTTTATTTTTCGGCATTTTTGTTGCCTCCACAGTAAAGAGGCTCTACAATGAGTTTGAAATGCATCACTTAGGCCTCGTTAAATGAAAGTTACTGCGCTAACAGTAACCGGATAACGGGGCTTTTGTTTATCTGCCACAAGCAAACATAAAAGTCAGTCACTCATGGCAAATAAGCCAAGAGCGCCCAACCAAATTCTACCACAAGCCTTTCAAATCAAGAACGTTTGTTTAACTCGCTTCTTCAAGCTTATCGA
>NZ_JBGOOD010000106.1:0-8126 GCF_041439475.1 Vibrio sp. 1S139 | reverse complement strand
CATCCCAGAAACAAAGCGGTAATGGCTCTGAGAGATGGAACAATATCGGAATGGAAAACAGAGTCTGGTTATCACTATCGTTCAATATCTGAGACTGCTATGTCCCGATATAAAGGACTAACAAGCGATAAATTGAGCTTGAGATGTTACAACGCTCAAGTGGGCGAAATCATGGCGAATGTCAAAGCGATTAACAAAGTCATAGGACTAGGTATGCCCGTTAGAAGCTAACGGCTAGCTACATATGGTGTCGTTGATCTTCAAGCTGATTTGATCAACAACGCCCTTCTAAATTATATTCATGATATCTCCTCTCGATTAAACTAACAGTTCACTTGAGGTTGTTATCCTTTCTACTAAGGACTAAGGACTAAGGACTAAGGACTAAGGGTTAACTGGTTCATCTGTCACTTAACAGTGAGTATTTATCGATGGGAAGCAAAGCAATGGTGTGGTGCATTGGGATTGGAGTTTATTGAGGATAAAAAAGGGAGACTGACGTCTCCCAAAGGCTAGCTTTCGCTTGTTTTATTATCTGTTACTTGAACCTAAGCTTGGAGCTTAATTCTTAGTGACAGATACCACAGCTTTGTCTACATTGTCGTCAAGCTCGTGAATGGCATTCAAGGTGAAGGTGTAGCTGCCCGCTTCCGTTACGCTCAATTGGCAATTGCCACCTGTGCCAATATCGATTGACCCGCTTGCAAGCTCTACAGAATCGCAACCAAAGTTAGGTGTTTTCCAATCAGCATCTGCAAACTTGAAGCCATAGTTACCTGCTTCCAAATTGCCTGTTACAGAATAAACCCCATTAGCAACAAAGCTCATCGCCCAATCATCAACAGGGTTCCAACCATTCATATCACCACGCACGTACACGGTTGTTTGACCGTACGGAGGAATGCTAGATACATCCTTGTCTGAGTTATCAACCGGCAAACCAGCGCCTTGAGCACCGTTTTGTGCTTGTACAAACACAGCTGTCGTTAGTGCAGGGACTGTGAAGGTTTCAGCGGCGAAGCTTGCACCTTTCACTGTGTCGTCAGCCGAGTTTTGTTGAACGGTGTGAAGTGTAAAGCCGGTTGCTCCCGTGATTTTGAACGATTGAGATTCATTCGTTGAGTTTACAACTGCGACAATCGCATCATTGGCAGGGTCAAGGTCTTCACCCGCAGACACGCCATCATCGATCGACATGACAATCAGGCCTTCGACTTGATCTTTGCCTACATTTCGGAAATCGACACGCTTCATGACTTCGTCTGCTGTGTCTAAGCGGAACAGTTCACTTGAGCTACGGATTTTTAGTAGTTCTAGGAATTGCTGCTTAGTCAGTTCAATGTCGTCTGCGTCTGGTTTAGCCGTGCTGTCAGCAATGATAGTTTTGATCAGATCCCAGTTCGCACCATCTTTATCTTCACGTGGTAAGCCAACATTCCAGTTGTTGTCAGTACCGTCAAACATGACGCGGTTATACCAGTCACCTGAGTCGTAAGAGTCGCGCTGCATTGACTTAGAGCGCAACAGTTCAGACCCCATATGGATGAATGGTATGCCTTGACCTAACATCACTGTAGAGAGCGATACAGATTGCATGCGAGCACGCTCTGCAGAGCTAGTACCAGTGGCGATCTTGTAAGCGTTGTTATCCCAAAGCGTTTGGTTATCATGCTTCGATACGTAAGAAATGTTCTCTGAAGGCATCTTGGTGTAACCAGCTGGCGCGCCATTGTAATCAACGTTTTTACCCAGCTTGGTATCGCCTTTGTAATCAATCAACACGTATTCTGCGAGGTTACCTGCCATCCCTAAACGAACAAGGTCTTGGTTGTGTAAACGACCGTTGATAGAGTCTTGATCAACTTTGGTTTCTTCGTTGGCAATCGCTGCGTTACCAAAGCCTTGGTTAAAGCGAAGTGGGTGGTTGCCTTCTGAATCGACGCCGCCATCAAACGGGCTACCGCCACGAACTGCGTCACGTAAACGGTCCGAGAAGGTACCGATCTCAGTGCCTGCCATATTGATTTGGTTCGCTTGATCGAAGCGTGCATTGTCTGCTACTTCGCCAAAGTCCCAACCTTCACCGTAGAACAGGGTGTTTTCGTCGATTTTACGTACTTCAGCAAGAGCTTCTACCATCACATCTTTTGGTTGGTGGCCCATTAAGTCAAAACGGAAACCATCCACTTTGTAATCGTCAGCCCACACCTTAAGTGAGTCGACCATCAATTTACCCATCATTAGGTTTTCAGTCGCAGTGTTGTCACAACAGGTTGAGTTTTCGACGCCACCGGTGTTGACGTTAAGGCGGTGATAGTACCCAGGGACAATCTTATCCAGCACTGACTTATCGTTCACGCCAGACGCATTGGTATGGTTGTATACAACGTCCATGATCAGCTTAAGATCCATGTCGTGCGTTGCTTTCACCATTTGACGGAACTCTAGAATACGCTTAGAACCATTAGGATCTGTCGCGTAGCTGCCCTCTGGAACCGTGTAATGGAATGGGTCGTAGCCCCAGTTGAAGCTGTCGAGCATACGCAGGTCGTTCATTAGCGCTTGTGCATCGCCTGTTGAAGGATCATAACCATCGAGTACTTCTTCGATGATTGTGTTTTCGTCTTCGTTTCCACATAAGGCGGCAGTCGGTTTTACATCACATAGCTTACCAACGGTGTCAGTAATATCGACACGGCTCGCTTCATCTTCATCGACGGTAGCGATATCGAATGCCGGTAAGATATGTAGTGTCGTTAAGCCCGCATCTTTCAATTCTTGAAGGTGTTTAACCGACTCACGATCTGCTTCTGTGAGAGCGAGGTACTTGCCGTTTAGGCTCTTTGTTCCGAGCTTATCGCTGAAGCTAAAATCACGAAGATGTGATTCGTAGAGTACGTGGTCTTCATCTTTCTCTACAGTAGGGCGTTTATATCCAACCCAACCTTCAGGCATTAATGCTGAATCATCAAGATCGATGACTTGAGAGTATGCAGAGTTTTTCGATAAGCTGAGTGAGTAAGGGTCGGTTACTAGGCGAGTCTCAATGTTGCCTGTGGTTGGGTGGTAAACCTTCACTTGGTAGCGATAGTAACTGTTGACAGCGTTAGGTACCGCGTCAGTCGCCCAAATACCCGTCTCAGTGTTTTCCGTCATCGGGATTACTTGTGAACTTAGCAGATCTTCACTGTATAGAACGAGTTCTACATCTTGCGCGGTTGGTGCCCAAAGCTTGAAGGTCGCCGCACTGCCTTCAACAATTGCGCCTAGTTCTTCAGCCATTGCATTACCAGCATCTTCGCTAGCAAATACCGCATCAAGCACACCAGGTTTTTGAACCTCAGTTGAAGAGATAACATCGCCATTGGCATTGTAGGCAACAAAAATTATCTGAGATTTTAAAATAGTGCGAAGTGTGCTGTCGTCAACATCGATAGCTAGGGCAGGTAAGCTTGCAAGGTGTCGGAAACGCTCTTTCAATTCAGAAGATAGTTCTCCGTCTTTGCTTAGTTCAATTGCAGTTCCACCGACAATCTCTTTGTCATCGTTCATTGTGATGCTGTTGTCTAGTGCATAGAAAAGCTTCACAGAGTCTGCATTGCTAGCCGCTTCCCAACCAATTGTGGTTGCATCTAGCCAGTGTGCTTTTTGACCATCAATATTGACTGGTCGCTCTGAAATAGGGTCGTAGTACAACTCGCTGCTGCCATGGAAACCAAATACGCCTTGTGAATCGCCAAGCTTAGTTAACTCGACTTTTGAGTTCGCACTGCCAAATGCTTTCTCATCACCATTGTGCAAGATGAAGTTCATGCATTTGTGTGGGTCAGAGGCATCTGGGTCAACTTTCAACACATAATAGGCACCGTAAGTATCGCTGATACCATCGTATTCGTAAGGGCTGTTCCAGTCGGTTCCGGTTTCACTTAATCCCATGCCGACTAAATCTGTGCTGGTACAGCCTTCACCATTCCAAAGGTGAAGCCCCCAACCGTCGTAAGTTGAGCCAGATGAGCTGGCAGCGGCAACATCGCGTTTGTAGTAAATAACGACTTCGTTTTCAGCTGCAGGGTATAAACCACTGTTGCCAGGGGCTGTACCGTTGTCGCTATCATTATCACTACCACAACCCGCGATCAAAGTAGCGGTGAAGAGCGGTAACATTGCTTTGGCCAATGTAGAGCGTTTGAAGCTCTTCTTTTTGGTATTGTTGAAGGTATTTCGTAGAGAGATAATTTTATTAATATTTATGTTGTTCACGTTTTAATATCCATATTTCACTTTTTATGAAGATGAATATCCTAGTCTTAACGATGGTCAACTATTTGTGATGGCTATGTATAAAGTTATTTTTAATATATAAAAATAGGAAACCTAGTGTCAATATCACGCTTTGTATTTGGTTTAAGTTAAATTTATTGGATCAATAACTCATATGTTTAATATCAATAGTAGAAGGCGTAGAGGATGGGAGTAGATAATAAGGATGAGAGCTCATCCTTATTAATGTGAGGAAGGTATCGAATTGAGGTGACGTTAATTTAATGTGGGAATTAAGTTATTTATCAATTAATTAAAACTCAGGCTTTTTGGGAATTAATAATAAATATCCTATTCAGATAAGGGAAATACCCAAACCAACGAAGCTAGTGGCTTTAGATCAAGACTAAAACGGCCAATACTTTCCTCAACTTTTAATACCTGTTGTTGAATGCCTTCAATATGTTCATCTAACAAGTAACTGTCATCAGCGATTGTGAGCGTTTGTATAACATCACTTGGAACGGTTAAGTGAATATTCTCGGTGACATGTTGGCTGAAATTCGCAGCAACTATTGTCAACTCTTGGTTGTCATAGCGCAGAAATGCGTAAACCGAATCACTCAAATTATTGCTCTGGTGTAAGTCTAGGTACTGCCCCGTCATTGAAGTATGCTCAAGCGAAAAGTTCATAACCTTCTGATAGAAGTGACGTAGTTGTTTTTCGTTTTCGTCTAATAGCCCGCCATCGAATGCGCCGTGGTTCATCCATTTTTGATGCTGTGGGACACCGATGTAATCGAAGATGGATGTACGAGAGGGTTGTCCAAAGCCAGCGTTCTCCGCACCGGGTTCGCCGACTTCTTGCCCAAAGTAGATCATGGTTGGAGAGCTGCTCAATAGAGCGCTAACTAGCATCGCAGGCTTTGCGATATGTGGATTGCCTACAAACTCTGGTGAGGCGATTCGTTGCTCGTCATGGTTATCCAAAAAATGCAGCATATGATGTTCAATGTCGTGCATTTGATGTTGGATTTCAGGGATGATTGCCGTTGAAGCCTTGCCTTGCATGATGGCTTTGAGGCCGTCGTACAGATCTACCTTGTCATAGAGGTAGTCCATCTTGCCTAAGTGAATGTATTCACGGTACAAGTCCGGCTGATACACCTCTGCCATCAGAAAGGCATCGTGGTTTTTCATCTTTATTGATGAGTTGAGGTAGCTCCAAAATTCGACTGGAACCATCTCAGCCATATCGTAGCGAAACCCATCAACACCTTTATTCAACCAAAACAAGGCGATATCTCGGAATTTAGCCCAAGAGTTAGGCACATAAACAGATTTCCAGAAACGGAAATGATCCATGTAATTGCGTTGAGCATAGTCACTCGGTAGTTCAGGGAAGTCTTTTGAACCGTCTGGTCGCATGCCATAATTGATTTTCACCGTTTCATACCAATCATCGAAACTAGGCTTGGCTAAACGTGAGCCGTTACCTGTCCATTTGGCGGGCGTCTCTATAAACGGGGAGTTTAGGTTGGGATGCTGTTCACCACCTAGCGGCGTAAAGGCGGGCTCTATGTCTGGCAATTCAAAGGTGCTGTTGGGAATGTAGTAGAAGTTATTGTCTTTGTGGTATTCCAGCGTTGTGTCATCTTGAGCGCCGAAGTCACTGACACCTTCTGGGTTGTTTAAGCCTTTATAATGACGCGCAACGTGATTCGGTACGATATCGATAATCACTTTTAAACCATTGTCGTGACTTCTTTTGATGAGTGCCTCGAACTCCTCTAGTCGGCATTCAGGGTTGTCTGCGAGATCTGGGTTTACGGAATAGTAGTCTTTGACGGCATATGGTGATCCCGCACGGCCTTTTACCACGCTAGGGTGATCGTCTGAAATACCAAGGTGCTTGTAGTCATTGATGAGCGCATGATGTGGCACTCCGGTATACCAAATATGAGTCATACCGAGTTTGCGGATTTCAGACAGCGCTTTGTCGGTAAAATCACTGAACTTACCGACGCCATTTTGCTCGATTGTGCCCCATGGAACATGTTGGGTGTTTTTATTGCCAAATAAACGCGTAAAAACTTGGTAGATGGCGTACTTTTGGTTGTACATATTTATAATTCCTTTAACTTCCATCATGTTATGTAGGGATGAAAGGGCTTGTTTATTCTTTGCAGGCTAACCGAATTACAATATGCCTTACTCATCCTTATCAAAATCTACAGGGCGTAATTGCTACAGTATGTGAGCTGTTGCTCAAAAGGAGTCATGTTGTCTTCATCTATTCAAATCGTTATCACTTATTTGGTTCTGGTGGCGGTGTCTGTGTTGTTTGCGGAAAGTTCTAAAGCGCTGTTGGTGTGGTATTTGGTTATCGGTTTCGTGACGTTTTTTGTGTACGCGAAGGACAAGCGAGCAGCGATCAATGGCAATTGGCGTGTGCCAGAGAAAACTCTGCATATTTTTTCTGTTGCTGGTGGCTGGCTAGGGGCGTTGATTGCTCAAGATAAGCTGCGTCATAAAACGCAGAAGCAGCCGTTCAGAGCCATATATTGGGTGACAGTGGCAGTGAATGTTGCGGCGTTTGTGTGGACACTAACCCCGAGCGGGCAGGCGACGTTTGGACGTTGGCTTAGCGAGGTTATTGGATACTTGTAATGATATTGATGGCTAGTAATCACTTACTAACCATCATAGAGAAGCTATCTGGTTACAACATCGGAATCGTTGAGGCTAGAAGTAAGCCTGCCATACCGTAGTTGAAGCTCTTGATGCGTACTGGTGTTGTTAACCAGTGTTGCAGTTGTTTGCCTGCTGCCGTCCAGAATGTGACTGACGGTAAGTTCGCTAGCGTGAAGATACCTGCGATGATCGCAAGCTCCCACCATGAACTGCCGCTGCTATACACTGAGAATGCAGTCAGCGCCATTGACCAACCTTTAGGGTTTACCCATTGAAAACTTGCTGCGCCGATGAAGGTCATTGGCTTATAAGCCTCGCTGCTTTTGGCTTTGCCGCTCAATGCTATCTTAATCGCAAGGTACACGAGGTAAGCAAGGCTTAGATATTTCAAGATTTGGTGCGTCACAGGGTATGCGTTGAAAACGCCCATCAAGCCGAAACCAACCAGCAGTAACATGGCTGCAAACCCCAGAGCAATACCAAGCATGTGCGGAATAGTGCGGGCGAAGCCAACATTTGCTCCTGATGTCATGAGCATGATGTTATTTGGACCCGGCGTGAAGGTCGAGACAAACGCAAACAAGGCAAGTGCGCTAAGTTGTTCTAAAGGCATTATGGTTCTCCAGCAAAAAAATGAACGAAGTGACTGACCGGTCATGACTTTCACGTGTTGAGAAACATAGTAGGTGGAAAGTGAGGCAATTATGTGCTTTTATTTCCTCTATTATCAATAAATGCACAATAATAAGTACTTATGGATAGATTTGACGAAAGGATATTGCAAGAGCTTAAATTGGACGGCAGAATCTCCAATATTGAGCTTTCTGAACGAATTGGTTTGTCGGCTTCAGCGACCTTAAGGCGAGTACAGGATCTTGAGCGTAAAGGGGTCATTCAAGGTTACCGTGCAGTTCTGGATAATGGCCTGATGGGCGTTGGCTTTATTGCTTACGTTTCGATTGGTTTATCAAGCCACAGCAAAGCGGCTCAACTGGAGTTTGAACAGCACGTCAGTATGGAAAAAGAGGTAGTGGAGTGCCACAACATTACCGGTGCCAACGAATACTTGCTAAGGGTAGAAACCAAAGATCTACCGGGCTATAAGAAGTTTCATGCCGATGTGCTTGGGGAATGTGCTCAGGTTCAATCCATTACCACCATGGTTGTGATGG
>NZ_JBGOOD010000105.1:0-8133 GCF_041439475.1 Vibrio sp. 1S139 | reverse complement strand
TCAGTCCATGCTCTTCACAAAAAGCGCGTTGGGTAACACTGCTACTTTCATATTGTTCAAACAGTGATTGCCATTCTAGGTTGGTGCGTCGTTTTGCCATTTCAACTCTCCTTTGGGTTGGAGAGATGATCTTATTCTTCGTGCTGAAAGATTAGAATGCGGTGTTCATGACACGCTTACGTAAAGGTTCCACCCAAGCTATCAATATCCAAGTTGATGGGTGTATTGAAAGGCAAAATAGCCTTAAAGCTCTTCAGTAAGTTTCCATATTTGATGAAAAATAAGCTTTGGGGTAACCACTTTTGGCAAAGGGGCTATTTTGTCGATAGTGTAGGAATTAATGAAGAAATTATTCGACGTTGTGTAAGGCATCAGGAGAAGAAAGAGCGCGTAGAACAGCAACAATTAGTGCTGGACTAAACGAAGGCCCCCTTTTAGGGGGCTCACACAAAGCCACCCTCTTTAGAAGGTGGTAATTTACTATGTTAGACTAAATTATTGCCAGTTATAACTTCCGCTACTTAAATAAAAACACCCGCGACTTATTTGAGGCGGGTGTTTTACATTGTTACTTCGTAAAGCTATTTTAGAAAGCGGCTAATTTGTTCTAATGCTTCTACGGTATGCTTACCATTTAGTGGTTGGTTTACTGGACGGTTAGCCTTGTTGAGCATTTCATAGCCTCCTTTACCTACTTCCAGAATAGTTTCTTCAGTAATGATTGCATAGCCACTGAACTTTGATGCAAGCACCCATTCACGTTCTGGAGTTTTAGATAGCAAATCATAGCCTGTAGAAAAGTCACTAGTTGGGTTATTAACACCTAAATAGTTTTTAAGCAGTGTAGGAGCGATATCTTCATGAGAAGTAAAGTTCTTATTTAGCTTATCGTTACTTAATTGGTTAAATTTTGGGTCTATAACAATAAAAGGAACTTTTACTTGAACATCGGTAAAGTTACTGTTGTGTCCCCAAAAGTTGAGCTTGTTATCGTTAAGCTCTTGCCCATGATCACTAGTAATGATTAGTAATGTATTATCGATTCGACCCGACTTCTTCAAGGTTTCAACTACTTCTCCAATTAATGAGTCAACGTAGTGAACACTATTCTTATATCGGTTAAATATCGGCTCAGGATTAGTATCGTTATTGAGTGTTAGGTAATTAAGTTGTTTCAACATTGGAGAAAAGCCAGCGTCGTAACCTGAAGGAAAGTCATAACCGTGTGGTGCATCGAAGAATAAAAACGAAAACTGAGGTTTGCTAGAATCCGTTTTTTCAAACCATGCTTTCCAATCATTGGTTAAATCACGATCTTTGGCTGATGGTGTTGCGCCTTCTGAACGTATACGAAGATTTGGAACATTTCTAAACACGGTACGATTAAATTCAGGCTTAATTAACTGTGCTGCAGTAAAAATACCTAACTGATAGTTTAACTCTTGTAGTCGATCCATTAGTAGGGGAGATCGTTGATTTGCTAAGAACGCATGCCAATAAGTACTAGGCATCCCGTAAAAAGTACCAAAGATCCCTGCTCGAGTCGCATTACCAGTCGACATATGATTATTAAAAACAGCACCTTGTTGCGATAGCGACCAAGTGATCGGCGTCACTTCTTTGGAAAATGTGTCATAGCGCCAAGAGTCAACCACGATCAACACGATGTCTTTAAGCTCTTCCGGTTGTTCCGCTATGATTGGTTGTAGAGGGTAATTCAAATCACCCTTTTGAGATTTTGTTAGGCTTTTTCCTTGCTCCACAGCATCTAAGTCAATCCATCCAAGTTTTTTCATCAAGGAGTTGGCAGTAAGTGGATAATAAAGTGGTATATAGCGGTTGACCATAGAGACTGGTTGGAATGCATTGGCAGCAGCCCAGGTGTGTATGAAGTTAGCTACAAGAAACGTGACTACAGCAATAGCTGTGATTTTTCTTCCTAGCTTTTTTGGCAGTGCCGAGCCACGATTTGCTATCCACTTCATGAGCTTTAGCTCAATTAAAAGTACGCTTAAAAAGCCAATGATGGCCATTGCCCAAGTGACTAATGGGAAATCAACGATATCACCGGCTAAAATTAACCCGACTACCACTGCGTTAATATGAAATCGATACTGAGCAAACACAATGGTATCGATGAACAATAAGACTAAGAGAAGAGAGGCCAGTATAGCGTTATACCAAGTTGCTTTGTTTTGGTTTAACCACTTGCTTGGTAACAACAAAATACCAAATAAACAAGTCAATAAAAATATTTGTCCAACGACAGAGCTAACTGCGTAGGTGATCGACAGCGGAGTAAAAGCCTCGGCAGGAAAGAATTCAAAGCATCGAATTGAGATCAAAATGGCGAGCATAGCATTAATTAGGATAAACCAACCAATAGAGCGAAAACTGAGTTTGTTCATAGTCTTTCAAAATCCGATATTTGTGAAAGTAATAAGTATTTAATAGCCTTCAACAAGTTGCTTGCCAATAAGGTCGCAACATTGAAAGTGGCGCAAATATTGCCATAGTTCGTAACTGTTTTCATCAACCGTTACAAGCAAAGTGCTGGTTGTCTCTAAAACACTTTCGCTTTTGTCAGCAAGATTGTTGGTAGAGCTTTTCATAAAGCAAAGCAGTATGAGCAATATCGAATTGTTTTAGTTTTTGCTCACTATTGGTTATGACTTCCTGATATAGAGGCTTATCCGTTTTTATTCTGACAATTGCACTAGCCAGCGACTCTGCATTGCCGCTAGGAATTAATAGCCCTGTCTTCTCATGTTCGATGATATCTGGGATCCCTCCGGTGTCAGTACCTATAACCGGTAAACCAGCAGACATTCCTTCCAGTATTACGGAGCCCAATCCTTCAGTATAAGATGGGTGAACTTGAAGATTGGCGATAGCAAACCATTCCCCCATACTCGACTGTTTACCCTTAAAACTCAAATTGCTGAGACCTTTGGCTTGTGCTTCAAGCTCGGCTCTTTTGGGGCCATCACCAAGCAAGCAGATATGAATGTCTGGATGAGATTTGTACAGCAGCTTCGCAGCATCAATAGTAATGTTGAATGCTTTATGTGGCACCATGTTGGCAGCGTGAATTACGAGAAACTTGTCGTTGTATTGCTTTTTTAAAGTTTGTTTCTTCGTTATATCAACAGAGTAAGTCACCGGCGAACTGGGGATTTTATACACATTGGTTTTGGGGTACGCATCTGCTATGCGTGATACGATTTCACTGCTTAAACCAACTACCGCAGAAGCTCTTTGATACGCTATGTTAGCTAGCCACTTTTTTTTCAATGGATTGTCTATTCTGCGAGTAATTATGTATGGGATATTGAAAAACTTGCTCTGCAACCAGGCCCAATATATCGCTTTACCTTCGTGAACATGAATTACCTGGCACCCAGAAGTTATACTTCTCTTATGTGCATGAGCAAAACTTGAAGCTAGAATAACATGACAGCCAAGCTCTTGCGCCGCTATAGAAAAGGGACTTTTAGGGTTTGCAACAACGGTTAACTCATAGCCCATTTTCTTTTGCTGTTTGATAAGTTGTAGTGTCTGATTTTCACCGCCGTGATACCCAGAAGCTAAGTTAACATGACAAATATGCATGAGAGTTAATTCCGTAGTTTTCTTAAACATCATTGTTTAAACTGAAATAGATAGAGGGTTAAATGATATTTGTATTAATCGTTTAACTATTTTCGATAGCGCTTGCCATAGTGTCAAACATGGCAATAACATTGTCGGCTTTGATACGTTGCATTGCTTTGGTATCTTTAACTCTAGTTCGCCAATCTAGTTGCTCGACCTGATCGGAATGCTCTGCTGCAATCGCATCTTCATACACAGATACCACAGAGTGCAACGCATTGTATGGCCCAGTACGCTTTGGGTTGTGATGGGCGTATAGCCCTATAATAGGAGTGCCTACCGCATTTGCCATATGAGTAGGCCCAGTATCCGGAGCTATAATTAAATCTGATTCTTTTATTAAAGCAAGCATTTGTAATAGGCTGCTTTTCCCCACGAGATTATCTACTTGGGTTGTTAGCCGCTCTTCTATTGATTTTGCTAATTCGATTTCGATATTGGCAGGGCTTCCTGATAAGATAACATTCCAACCTGAATGTTGAGCATGTTCTATGAGCGCGACATACCCTTCGATAGTCCAGTTCTTATAGCTTTTACTTGCTGCAGGAACGATAACTAGATTTAAAGCTTTCGATTTGATTTGTGCTTTAGCCCACTGAGTTTGTTCTGGAGTGCATTTTAATTTCCAAGTGGGCTCCTGCTCCGGTACGCCAAGACAAAATGCAAAACTCATTAGTCCATCAAGCACATGCATGCTTTCTGGCGACGGTACTTTTACATTGGTAAACAAAGTCTGAAAGTCTTGGCTACGTTTTGCATCAAACCCAAGTTTATACTTTGCTTTGATGCCCAAGGTTACGATACTTGCACGTAGTGCATATTGCATGTGTAGAAGCGCATCAAATTGACGGCCTTGTAGAGTCTTCCAGAGTTTTTTGTACTCTTTCCAGCCGCCTTTTTTATCAAAGATAATTATTTCTAACCCGTTGACTGCTTCAAGGAGTTGAGCTTCCAGCCTTCCAGTAATCCAAGTTATCTTTGTTTCTGGCCAGTAATTCTGGATTGCTTGTACAGCAGCAATAGTGTTGCATACGTCTCCTATTGCAGATAATCGTAAAATACATAAGGACCTAGGGGCTGAATTAAACAATGACATGGCAAAACTCTAGCAAATTGATTGATAAGAATTATGCAGTTGAGGCTTCAGAATGTAAAATTATTCTAATGGACAACTTAGGACAACACATGCGAACCGAAACAATAGATCATCAAACCATCGTCTATGATCCAAACTTGTTGTCAAAGCGACAAATAAAGGAAGCTTTTGATGCCAATTTTTGGCAGTTGAAGAATATGGTTGTAGGGCAAGCACAAGGTCGAGGTACAACTTGGTTTATTCAGCTAGAAACAACGCAGGCGGCATTGCGGCACTATAGACGCGGTGGCCTTCTAGGTAAGCTGATTAATGATCACTATCTATACCTTGGTGAAAAACGGGTTCGAAGTTTTCAGGAGTTTTTACTGTTACAGGTATTAATTGATAATAAGGTTAATGTACCTAGACCAATCGCAGCTAGAGTGGTCAGAAAAGGTTTGGTCTATCAAGCTGATCTCTTGAGTGAAAAGGTACCTAACGCTAGTGACCTCGTCGATTGCTTGACTAAATCCGTTCTAGATAAGCAAACATATCAAAATATTGGCTCTGAGATACGCAAGATGCATAATGCTCAAGTAAATCATACAGACCTTAATATTCACAATATCTTGGTTGATGTACAGGAGCAGGTTTGGCTTATTGATTTTGATAAATGCTTCCAGCAAAGTGGAAATAGTTGGAAGAAAAGTAATCTAGAACGCCTAAAGCGCTCTTTTATAAAAGAGAAAGGTAAACGTAGGATTCAATGGCAAGAAAGTGACTGGACAGAATTAATGATCGGATACGATGGTATTTTGTAGTAAAGCGGTATCTAAGGTATATTTAGCAACAGTTCATCTCGCTTCTAACTTATAAGAAACTTAATAAACATATGAAAATTGCATTGATTCATATGCGGCACGCTAATACGGGCGGCACAGAGCTATTTTTGAACCACCTATCTCGCTATCTTGCCGAGCGGGGAGAGGAAGTCACGATTATATGTCGTACGCATGTAGAGCCTTCGCATCAAAATATTAAGTTTGTAAAGTTATCGGGGTTAGCTATCGGCAAGTCTCATCGTATTTGGAAATTTGCAAAGGATGTTGAGAATCATTTAAAGTCGCATCACTATGACTTCGTTTATGGTCTTGGTAAAACTTGGTCGCATGACATGCTTCGTATCGGTGGTGGGACCCGAATACATTTGGTTGATACCATAAGAGATGGCAAACCGAACCTTAAAGATAAGGTTGCAATAAAAATTGAGCAACGCTCAATGAAAGATGGGGCGTACAGACACATTGTTGCGAATTCATATAAGAGTGCTCATGAGATCCAACAAGCTTACAATGTTCAACCCGAAAAGATTTCTGTCATACATAACTTTGTTGATACAAAGCGATTTGATCGAGAGAGAGTTTCTGTAGATGTTGAAGCTTTCCGCAAGAATTTTTCTATCGATTGGAGCAAACCTGTATTCTTATTTTTAGGTACGGGGTACAAGAGAAAAGGATTATCTGAAACACTACAAGCTTTTTCTCAATTGAGTATTGAGGCTAATTTACTAATTGTTGGTAGGGAAAGCCATGAAGAGAATTATAAGCAGCAAGCCCAGAGTTTGAAAATTGCAGAAAAGTGTCATTTTCTAGGCTCGCAGACAGCACCCGAGCTCTTTTTCTCACTTGTTGACTGTTATGTTTTCCCAACTCATTATGAACCTTTTGGTTTTACTGCGATTGAAGCATTGTCATGTGGATGCCCAGTTATTACCACTGAAGATTGTGGTGCGAAAGAGGTGATGCAACCAACTGTTTCGACCGTAGTCGAATCAGGGAAAGACGTAAACGCGTTGACAGAAGCTATGCATTATTGGGCTGAAAAGCGAAATGATTTGAATTTAAAAAAGGCTTGTAGAGACTTAGCCCTAACACTAGATGTAGAAGCCATGATGGAAAAGAACTATCAGATGATTCTCTCCGTCTACAAAGAGAAGCAAAAATAATAATGCAAGACTTTCTTAACTGGCCTGTTATTGGCCGAGGCTCTGAGCGAACTTGCTATTTAGACCCTAAAGATCCTAATCGGTGCATTAAGGTAAGTCATCGAGATAAGTCTAAACAAACTAAACGAGAGGTTGCATACCTTGAGAAATTAAAAAAGAATAATATAGACTTTACACATCTACCTCAGTATTACGGAGTTATAGACTGTGGGGATTATATCGGTATTATTCAAGAAGTTGTACGTAATGACAATGGTGATATTGCTTCTGATCTGAGGCACTATCTAAAGCGAAATAGAAGTGAAAAAGAGTTAAGTTTTCTACAAGACGGGCTTAATGAACTAAAGGGTTACCTTAAAGAAAATAATATTATTCCTAGTGACTTAGTTCTGAGTAATATATTGGTTTTAGAGAAAAAAGAAAGTATAAAACTTGTGCTAATTGATGGCTATGGTAGTACAGAACTATTTCCATTAAGCAATTATCTACCATTGGTTGGTCGTAGAAAAATAGAAAGGAAATGGAATAAATTTAAAACAAGCAAACTTCCTAAACTTGATAAAATTGAAATCCAGGTTAATGTTATATCACTTTTAGAGAGTAAAAAACGACGAGCTAATGTTGATGCACAATTTTCCGGAAAATTAAAATACTCTTATTTTGATGCTTATAAATTCAATGATATACCTAAAATATTTGCCAGTAAAATAGACGACAGAAAAACTATTTTTCGAAGAGGTTATGCACTGGGTCGTGGTGAAAGAGGCTGTTTTTATTCACATTATGCGCTTTGGCATAAATGTGTCTCTGATAATGTACCTATGATAATATTGGAAGATGATATCGTTATAAAAGAAGATTTCTTTGATTTAATAAAATCCAACAAACTGGATGACCAGGAGTATGTTAAATTAGAAAAAAGAAGCTCTTCTTTAATTAATTTTGGGGATTTTTTCTTTCCTACGCAGAATCGTTCTGGTGCTGTGGGGTATTACCTTTCACCAATTGGGGCGAAAAAGCTGATTGATAATTCACATGTAGTGTATATGCCGGTAGATCATTATATTGGTGCGGTATGGTTACATGGTATCCCTCCTCTTTGCTTGAAGAAGCCTGTGATCACGCACCACTATGAAATGGGCACAAATATACAGTCTGAAAGGAAAATACTTGAAAATGACAGGAGCTATAGCATTTTTTCAAGGTTACTAAGAAAGTTTATCCGATTGAAAGAAAACTGTATGTATCGTTTAGTTTCTATTAAGAAGTTTTATTTATTAAAATGTGGATAATAAAAAATATCATATGTTGCTTTTTGTCGATACTATATTGGTAGCTATATTGGGCGTTGTTGCCTAAATTAGTTGAACCTTTTCCAAGTCCTGTGATCTGATCATTT
>NZ_JBGOOD010000104.1:0-8520 GCF_041439475.1 Vibrio sp. 1S139 | reverse complement strand
TTGATAGCACCAAAGCGATGTAGGCTAAGGGCAGTTAAGTATGCTTTCACTTTTTCCGTTTGAACTTGGAAAAAGCCGCGACACGTTTCAGAGAGCCATTTAAGGGGGGTTAACCCCGTGTGCTTGACTGCGCATTGGCAGACGGAGCAACTCTATAAAAATTGAACAGAGAGATCAAGTCCTTGAAGGAAGGCTGAGAAGGCAGGACACCATTTGTTGATTCAGTATTGATGTGGTGATGAGTACTGTTCATCTTGACCAATAGGCGATTGACTAAGCATCACAGAGGGGAAAGACGTCCCTCTTCATTGGTATTAGGTAAATGTTTGAATTGGAACTATTGTCACATAAGAGCACAAGAATAAGGTGCGAGCCCCAGAGCATTAGGGGCTCGCAATAGTGCGCAGTGGGATGCGCGCACTAAATTTGGTGTCGGGGTGTAGTGCATGAGTGGGTTTTTAAAGAGCGACTTTAGTTAATGGTGATTTTATTCACCTAAGAGGAAATGTCAACCCGATATAAGCTATTGCGTTTATCTTTAATTAAACTTGGGTAACTAAACAATGGAACCATTAGATCTTCGTATTTCAGAATTAATAAAAAATTCAGACCTTAGTTATGGTGAAATTGCGAGGCAATGTAGTGTTGATAGAGCAGCTGTTAGTAGATGGGTAAAAACAGGAAAGATGACTACTGAAAATTTCGCCAAGCTTTGTATCATCTTAAATCTAGATGCAAATGAAGTTCTTTTTGGTGAGCAATACGAATCTTATAAACAATTTAAAAGTTCTAAAGGAATAAGGCTTATTCAACAAGAGCTTATAGATAAGATTTTGTCTGAAAAAGAGTCTAACGATGATTTCCTTAATCTATTAAATAAATTATTAGAGCGACTAAAAGTTTAATCATTATATAGCGAAGAAAATGTTAGTGTTTTTTGAGTGTAACAATTTTGATTTGTGTGTGGTCAACTTTCGTGAGAAACGAACGAATAGTTGTCCATCGCATAAATCCGACACAGGAACGCCAAAGCGTTGCCCGTCAGAGAGCTCTTAACATTATAAAAACAATAGTTATCCACTTATCCACAGGACTAATTATCCTAAACTAAACCTAATATGAACCAAATTGATCCAAACTGATCCTTGTTCGCTCTGAAGCCTTGTCAGTAATGGCTTTATCGTTGATCTAGGTGTAGCATAAACTGTGATAGGTGTATTATAAACTGTATATGGTGTATCCTTTACTGTAGACGGTGTAGCATAAGCTGTGTATGGTGTAGCATGCACTGTAAAGTATGTTAGTAACTCATTTTGGATATTAACTATGGAAAACAAGCTCTTATCTGTAATTAGTGATGGTCTGGTTATATCTGATACACATACTATCCAACCTAATATATTAATTCGTACGGCTTTATTTACGCCGATTGCTAAAAACAGCAATAAAAGTGATGATCTTACCGTTGTTAAGCACAATGTAAGCGATGAGTTCAGAGATATATCTTTGTACAAGCGTGAAGGCTACGAGTACGCATCACTAAAGGGGGAGAGGCTCAATGTTCGGACCGACTTTAAAGTGTGGTGTGGGGTTGTTTTCGCTTTTTCTAAATATGGTTACGACTCCGATAAGATAACAATGAAACTCTCTGAATTTACAAAGTTTTGTGGATTTAGTACACAGATGTTGAACTCTAAGTTTCGTAAACGTATAAAGGAGTCCCTTGAGCGCATCCAGAGCCAAAAGATAAGTATGGCCACAAAAGATGGTTCTAAAGCAACCTCAACATCTTTGCTTAAAAAGTTTGTGTACGATATGGATAGTGATACGATCATTTTGGAAGGTGATCCTGAGTTATGGGAGTTGTATCGTATTGATCGTCAAATCCTAATTAGTATGCGCACTCTTTCGTCCATTCCAAGAGCCGAAACTGCCCAATGTTTGTATTTATTTTTTGCGTGCCTACCTGAAGACCCCTTCCCAGTATCTTTAAGTCGTATGAGAGATCGTCTTGCTTTAAGTATGAGTAATAAGGAAGCGAACCGTTCTATTAAATCTGCAATTAAGAGATTAGAATCAATTGGTTACTTACATGGTCAGGAGACGACATGGCATGGTGAATGGGCCTACAAGATCACCAAAAGAAATAAAGCTCTCCCTGAGATCAATTAGATACTGACTGCATTTTATTTTGGGTGTACCTATTACTGCTACTGTATTGGTAAATACGGTGTAGCCCAAACTGTATTTAATTCTGCGTTACTCGTTTATGTCTCCATAAAAGGTGTAGCCTAAGCTGCCTCTTCAGTTCTAAATTTAGTCACTTTTATTAATTGGTGTAGTGTAAACTGCACCAATTGACTCTTTTGTTAATTCCAAGTTATTGAAAGTATTTTAAAATCCTCCCTTGTATTTATATTTATCAACGAATATGGACACGTAAGGTGTAACCCATACTGCTTTTCTTGTTGTTCTAATAACTCCTTGATAGTCCCTTATATGTTACTTCAGGTGTAGCGTAAACCGTTGTGTGTTTTTAAGTAATTGAGAAGTATTGAAATTTGTAATCTTTTTATATGAGAACTGAGTGCTAATTTATCTTTGGTGTAGCCTTTACTGTTGGTCAGGGTAATTGTCGCTCAATAGTTGGTTTTGCTTAGTCGCTTTACTCGATCCTATTAGGTGTATTGGTAATGGTGTAGCGTAAACTGCATTTTGGTTAAGTTTTAATAAATAACCTAAAAAATGAATTTTACACACAAAATCTGAATTTACCCATTGTTGGTGTGTAATTTTTGTGTATTATGAGGTTATGTTTTTGATAGGGTAAATTACGATGAATTTTGCTGATAAAGTAGATGCTATTGGTCGCCGAATGAAAGAAGAGAGTGTGTCTTTAAAGGATTCGCTTCGGGATATTATGACGGTAGAAGTTACGGATGAAGAGTTACCCAAAGGGGTTAGCCGTCTTATTTATAATCACTGCTTAAATAAGACCGAAGTATACGATTCACTTTTTGAGATGAAGTGCGTAAAGAAAACTTATCAAAAGAAGCTTGATCAAGCGATTGCAGATGGCCATGTAGATGAGCCTATTTATCATCATCGCAAGCACTTATTTACCAGAGCGCACCTACAACAAATCATGCAATACTTTGAATTTGAGAAGTATTCTGATTTTTACGAGTCATTTGTTGTCATCGTTAGTAACTACAAAGGCGGAACTGGTAAAAGCACAACAGCTGTTACTCTTGCGACAAAAGCGGCACTTGATTTAGATCTGAATGCTAAAGTTTGCCTTCTAGACTTAGATCCGCAAGGCTCAGCAGCTCGCGGGATCATTCAAATCGACGAGTCTAGAGAGCAGCACTACATTACTATTGCTGATCTTCAATGTTATGATCTTACGGAAGAGCAAGGTGACGAAAATCAAGTTAAAGCCTTGCTTGAACATGGTGTCCCTTTTGAGCAAATTGTATTGGCATCGGTGTTTAATACTCATCTACCAAATCTGGATGTCATGACGGCTTTCCCTACCGATGAGAAATTTTCTGACTACTACATGGCTTCAGATGAAGAAAAGCAAGTACAACTGCTTTCTCGGTTGAAAAAAGAAATTATTCCGATCCTAAAATCAAAATATGACATTATTATTTTAGATTTACCCCCTCAAAACAGCCCTATTGTTTGGTCCGCTCTGGAAGCCGCCAATGGTGTCCTTACCCCTATTTCTCCCAAAGCTTATGATTATGCATCTACTGAGTCATACTTATTAACTATTGGTGACATTGCACGAAACCTACCATCGGGCGGCGGTAACATCAGTTACTTCAGAGTGTTGCCTGTTAATTATAATGAGCGTGAAAAGCATGAGCGTAAAACGTTTAACAGATTGCTTCGCTCAGTACGTGATGACTTGGTCGTATCTCCTATCTACCACTCTCCATTATTTTTAGAAGCTGCGAGCCTTAATCGAACGATATATGACATTAAAAAATCAGAAAGTAACTGTACTGCAATGCAATACGATGAGGCCATTAGCTCGTCTAATAAGGCATACAAGGCATTTATCGACGAAATTAAGATTAAGGCAACTAAAGGGTAGTCATAGTGAAGAGAACGAAAAACAAAGCTCAACTAACTGGTCAATCATCATCTTCTTCTGGTGTTGGCGATCTATTCGCGTTATCTGCGACTAAGAAGTTTTTAGGTGGTAAATATGATGCTAAGCGGATCACCATTAAAGGATCAGATGTTGAATCGAAAACGGCCATTCATTACCTTAACCCTCGCAACCAAGATGCATTAACAATTGATGCAGTAGCTGATATCTATGAGTCGATCGTTGTTAATGGAGTAAGTCAAGAAGGTATCGCAGTTAGGAAGGATGGCCAGTACCTTGTACTCGATTCTAGTCGACGTCGTTTCTGTTGCATAAACGGTAAGGTTGACTTTCCTCTTTGGGTTATCGATGGTGAGCCAAGTGAGCAAGAGCTTTTAAGGTTAATCAATGATTCTCAAGAAGTTAAGAGGTGGTCTTATCCAGAGCATGGAGAATATTTACTGAAGATTGCCAAGTTAAAGGGATTATCTGTAGAAAAATTAAGCGTAGCTGAATTAGCTGAAAATTTGGGGATGGGGAAAGAGTCACTTCGAAAGAGGTTAGAGTCTTTAAATATAGTCAAGGCTCTGAGAGAGGTTTTCGTGGATTATGAAGGTATCCCTAATTCTTTTTATGGAAAGATTGCCGGATGTCAGAGAAAGTTAATAAAGGGTAACTTTGATGTTGAATCATTTGCTCGTGATTTATTGGGTAGGTTAGGTGTATTAGATAAGTCTAACTCTATAAAAGACCAACAACTTATTACGCTCAAAATCATGGAAGAGTTAGTGAATGAGCACATAGATGTAGAGAAAACTCCAAAATGGAAAGAAGAACAACTGGGCAATTTTGACCAGAAAGATATTTCTGCAAAACGCAAGATCAGCAAAGATGGAAGAAAAACTATCTATGAGCTGACGCGATTACCTGCAGACAAGCAAAAACAAATTGATGACTTCATGAATCAGATATTGACGAGTTAACCAGTTCTTGTCGGAAATGAATTAACTCACTATATATCAATGTGTTAAGGTTGTTTTATTGCCAAAGCAATGGGGGTGGTCGGAAGGGTTGGTAAGCTTAATGGCTACTCTTTCTAGTGTTGTTTAGTGTTTTGGAGCAATAAAGTTTGTCAGTGACACCCTCGCCCTTTTTCCCTTTCCGGATAGGGCTTTTCCCTTGGGAAAACCCTTCCCTTGACCCCTTTCCCCTTTGGCGCAGCCTACCCTTTGATACAAAACACTAGCCTTTTGAACCACAGCGCTGAGCGCAGGACATTAGGGGGATTGCTTCAATGTCTATCGGTGGACAATGGTTTGAGTCTTATTGGATATAGGTAATAGTAGTCAGGTTGCTTCAGACGCTTGCTTGGTGGAATTGAGTCAAAAAAAGAAGGGAGAGCAACGATGCTCTCCCTTTCTTGTTTACGATGATAGGTCAATCATCTCATGTTGGCAGTGCTGACATTGTAATATCGTGACAGGCTGCTCTTGGCTATAGCGGTTATCTGCACCAAACTCACCACGCTCTAAGAACGGCGGTTCTTCGTTGGTTGGAACATCCAGAGGCTGTAATGCGCCCTGCTCTCCACAGTTGATGCAATAGTTCATGGGTTGCTCCCGTTAAAATAAAAAAGGGAGCGTACCGGGAGGCAAGCTCCCGGTTGGGGTTGAGTTATTGTCGAATGTCACGCATCGCCTGGGCGATGTGTTGCAAGACCTTGTCAGCGCATTGCTCCAACGCTTGTCGGGTAGGATTGGGCTCTCGCTCAAGTAACCGTTTCAGTTGGCAAGGAAACGCGTCCCCGTAGAAGAGGTACAACTTATCGGGCGCGTCTATCTCAAATTGCGCCAGATAGTGCTCGACCACAGGAATGACCGTATCCAGCACGAGAGTGAAAAACTCCAAGTCCCCACCGTTTGAGACCTGCTCAAACAATAAGTGGTTGTCGTCGCCATACGGGAAGCCTTCTTTGAAATACGCAAAGGCTAAGGCATGGTCGGTTGATATAGGTTGCGTCATCATTGTGTCCTTAAAGGTCGATGGGCACCGAAGCCCCAATGGGCATCAGATGCCCATTGGGGGTAAGTTAAGAGGTTAACGTCTTAACGCGTTGTTTGCTTGAGTAAGGATTTGGCTAACGCCACCTCCACACTGTCGCCATCACTGTTGAGTACATCCAATCCATTATCTGGCATGTCGCCAGAGGTGGATTGGGTGACCGCTATCTTCTTGGCCATCAATGCCAGACACGCCATTTGCGCGCTGTCTTGGTAGCCTAAAAAGCTCACGTCCACGTCCTCTCGTTGACCAATACGCCAGCTGCGTCTTGCCGCTTGCATCAGCGTGTAGACGTTATAGCCGGTGTTGGTAAACACAATCGAAGGGAACTCCAACAAGTCCAGTCCGGTCTTGACCAGCTCTGGGTTGGTGATGAGCACATCAATGCCTCTGTCCACCTGCTCCAGGATCCAATCTTCTCGGTCTTCGGTTTTTACGCTCGAACGCAGCACGGCGCATTTTAAGCCTTGGTCACTCAGCAGTGACTTGAGCCTCGATGCGGTGTCGCGTTTGCCGGTGTAAACGGTGTACACCAACGTTCGGCGACCTTTGCGTTTGTTCGCATTGACCATCTCAATGAGCTGTTGCTCTTTGGGTGTGGGCGTCTGCTCATCAAACAAAGCCGGAATATAAGCCAGGGTTTCTTGAGTGCGAGGGTGAGTCACCCTCTCTTCTCGAAACGCGCAATCTGGCCATGCTAGCAGCGCGCTCATGACCACGCCTAATAGGGTTTGGTCTCCAGCGGCTAACGCTTGACGAAGCCTCGCGGTTAAGCGTTGCTCCATGTCGGCGTAATGCATCTGCATCTCATCCTCCATAGCCACTTCAATGAAGTGCTCCTGGTAGTCTGGCAAAATGCCGTCGCCCATGTCGGCCAGTTTGACGAACACCGTGTAAGGTAAGACGTATTTAGCCACCCCCATCGGCCCAAAACCGGGCGCGCGGGTTTGACTCACTTTGACGTTCTTGCCTTTCGCGGTTTTGTGGTTCACATCGTGGGTCACTTTCATGATTTCCTTGATGATGCCGTGCTCTTGCGAGAACGAGAGGGCGGCGCTGCCGAGCTTTCCTCGGTGGTAACGATAGCCCTCTTCCATCATCACCGATGGCATGGTGCGCCACAGCAGATAAAAAAGGTCTTCCGCGTAGCCGCCCATCAGTGTTCCCGTCAGCAGTAAGCACTGTTTTACGCAGCCTGCGAGTACCTGCATGGCTTGGCCTTGGGCCGCCCCTGCGTTCTTATATTCGTGCGCCTCATCGATGATGAGCCAGTCAAAGAACCCCTTCGGGAAATAGCGTTTGATGAACTCACTCGCCTGGTAATCGCCTTGACCAAACGCAAATTGCGTTTTGGCCAACTTGCGCTCAATGCGTTCAGATTGTCGGTCGTTAAACACAAACTCCCCGTCGTCATCAAGCAAGTTAACCAGCTCGTAAATGTTGTCCGTCAGCGCTTTCGCCAGTACGCGCTCACCCACGGCATCGAGCAGCTTCCCGGCGGTGACTTTACCTATGGTCGGTAAGGTCTGCAGGGCGCGTGAAATCGTCTTGCTCAGGTTGTCGTTTTGGCGTTGACGTTTGAGCGTCCACAGCGGTGCATGGCACGCTTTGCAGCTCTGTTGCACATCCACCGAAAAATGCGTCGGAGCGATAAGTTCGCCCTCTTCATCTCTGGCTAATGCGCCGCAATCCGAGCAGCGAACAAAGTCCAGTTGAGCGGTTTGCGCCTGCAGACCGTCATGGCCTAGCGTGCGTTTGAGCGTCTTAGTTTGATAAGCGCTCTCCCAGTGATACCCCATGCGCATTCGAACCCAGCCCAGTATCACGTACTCAGGTCCATCATGAGGCGCCGCTTGTCTCAGCTTGAGCAAAGAGCGCAACGTATCAGGGCCATTGAGCACCCACACCTTGGCGTTATGAACGGTATCGAGAATTTCTCGGCGCCATTTGTACACCAGGTGCGGCGGGGCTAACAGCAAAAAGCGTTTGGCCTTACCTTCATGGTAGGCTATCGCCGTGGTGGCGATACCCATGATGGTTTTGCCGGTCCCCATTTCTCCGTTGAGTATGCCCGCCGGGGCACGCTCATTGAGCAATAGGGTACTGATGGCTTGAATCGCTTCGGCTTGCGCCTCAAACGGGACCCGCTTGAGCGATTGCATCACCGCCGTTCGCTTTTCACACGCCGATTGATAACGCGCCGGGTGCGCCGCTTCGATGTTGGCCAATAGGCCGTCACCGAATTGGTCGATAAAGTCATGCAGAGACAACACGTTGTCTTGAGTGGTTTCTGTCGATTCATTGTAAGCGTCTTTAAATCGACACATTCAATCATCGAAACGAACGTCGTAACCTTT
>NZ_JBGOOD010000103.1:0-9071 GCF_041439475.1 Vibrio sp. 1S139 | reverse complement strand
TGAAGCCTTTTTTCTATCTAAATAAACAAGTTAGCTCTTAAGATCCTGTCTATGAACGCTAGCTAGGTTATCGTACTTCTATTGAAACCAACTTATATCAAACTCTGAATCACCATTGAGTCATTATCAGTGCATTCATGGACTAATAAGTTAACGGCATCGACCTTAACTTCTGATCAAGAGTATATAAGTGTTCTGCAGCTTGCATGTGTTGAGGGTAATCACTGAACTTCTCACGATTCTCCTCATTCATCTTACATGTCTCATCCACCAGCATTAACTTCCAATACAGCTTCGTTGTATGCAACATCGCCAGTAACGGTTTGAACACCTCTTTCTCATAAGCTTGAATCAACTCTTCAATCAACTCGTCACGTTCGTCTTCGCTTGCGATTGAACCCTCGGTTGCCGACAACACTTTTTGATACTTCAGGTTTTGTTGCAGCTTATCCATGACCGTTTGGTTTTCTTCCGCTAAGTCAACAAGCTTCGACTTAATGATGTTTACCCAATTCGCTTGGCTCAGTACTGTGTCATCAACGCTGGTAGAATCTTCTCGTATTTGTCGTTCAACATCTTTTTGAGCTTTCTTTAAAACCGCACGCACCTTTTGGAAAGGCAGCTGATACTCCTTACTTAGCTCGATAATCAGTTTATGAAAACCACCATTTGGAAGGTGTAAGTTTTCTTTAAACGTCGCCATTGCAGCTTCTTGCTGTTCGGTAAGGTGAGTCATTCTGTTTCCTATTCTTTATCACTTATGGTGCTGAGCCCGTGATCATACCATTATTACCCTCGTTTTTTCGGTAACTTGATCAGTTACACCTCGCTATGCCGTTAAATTCTCTCAGCCCTTTCTCTTTTGGCTAGTTATTAACCCACTTGGCATAAAATGGTAAATCTCTATCGGCGAAAGTTCGTACATTACGCGCTCAGGGGATATCGCCAGACAGGAGTCGTTACTTACATATGAAAGACAAGCGCGAGAAATGAGAAAACAGATGACCTATTCAGAATACAAAGAATCCGATTTGCATAAGTGCGTGAGCATTGGTTCAGAAGCAATGGTATCCATTGCCAAGTTTGCCTTTAAAGCCACTACCCTTTTATTTCGATTTTTCCGCTGGCTTGTCGTATCGGCTTATACCTACGTGATGAAGTAATTCTATATGGGAGTCGTTGTTTTCATTACGACTTATCTAAATACCCCAAAGCGCGCCCTATTAGGTCGCGCTTTTTTTGTGCCCAGTTTTATACCTAGCTTGATGCCAAAAGTCCGAGTGCATTTTATATCGTCAGTGGCGCTAAATGGTAAAACTGACCATCGAATAAAAACCATACTACACCTGTTCCAACGAAACAGACTTCTAACTTATACAGGTACTAAAATGAAAAAGATTGCACTTAAAATTGTAGGACTAACGGTTTTGGCTTCTGCGCTAACTGGTTGTATCGGCAGCAACGCCGTAACAGGGAAAGTGATGAAATTTAACGTTGAAGTTGTCGATAACCGCTATGCTCGTGCAGGTGTAAACTTCTTATTAGCGCCTGTATACGGTATTACTACCGCAGCAGACTATGTGGTATTCAACTCACTTGAATTCTGGACAGGTAAAAACCCTATCAGCGGTTCACCACACGTATTTGATACAAAAACAGACACGCACTTCAAAGTGAACGATGAGCTGGACCCAAGCCTGAAAGAAGCCCCTGTCGGCCCAATTTCTAACAATCGCACCATTGAAACGGGTGAGATGATTAAGATCGACGAAAACACGATTCAAATGGACATCGTCTATACATCTGGTGAAACAGCGACTCTAACGGGCATCAAAGACGGTCAAAACGTTACCTATTACATGGATGGTCAGCTTGTATCGCCAACAACTATCGCTGAATTAGAGAAGATTCAAGGCACTGAAGCTTAAGGTTCATCGCCCACACAGAGTTCAAACTTAAAGAGACTTTTGAGCTCATAAAATAGAACAAGCCCGGCGATTGCCGGGCTTGTTTGTATGTGCTCTATTATTTGTAAATGCTCTATTGGGACTGAGACTGTGCAAGTCGAATGCTCACCAAACTCGCCACCATGATAGCTAAGTAAAAGCTGCCGATAATGGATTCCATAAACACAAAGAATTGAGCAATAGGCAGAGCTGGTGATATGTCGCCGTAACCAACCGTAGTCAAGGTGATAAAGCTAAAGTACATCGCATTAAACAAGTTCGTCAGCCAGACTTGCTCTTCTAACCCGTTAAAGGCATTAGGAAAGATCTCTAAAATTAACAAGTAGATGGTCGACCAAGCAAACCCTAGCAACAAGTAAATACAGATGGAGCCGATAATGTGATTGGGTGTCACCGTTTTGGCTTTCATCACCTGCTTCAACGCCGAGTAAATGTGTGAAAACAAGAACACAGCCAACGCCGATAGCGTCACTATCGACAGGTTATAGCCTTCCAAAAATGAAAACACGCCAGACACGAGCGCCGTAATCAATAAAAGCCCATACCAAGAGCGATACAAGGCTCGCTCTTTATGAATACCGGCAATTGAACTCGCCAACGTAATAATGATAAGAAATAGGATTGTTTTCTGGCCTTGCGGATAAAACTGCTGCATCACCGCGCAACCAAAAAACAACACCAACAGTGCATAGAATAAGAAGTAGAAGTTGTCGTCTTTAGAGACTGGCTTCATCTATTTTCCCTCGACCTCTGCAGGTTTTTTCTCAGTTTCTTGTTGGTTTTTCTCTTCAAGTCCAAGCCACGCCATCATCAGCTCATAGCTTAAACTCAGTATCACAGCACCGACAAACAGACCGACGATGCCTGACATCGCCATTCCGCCCAGTGCACCCAATAGAATTACCAACATTGGAATGTGAGAGCCACGGCTCAGCAGTACTGGCTTCAAGATAGCGTCACTGCCGCTCACTAAAATACACCACACTAAGAACAAGCTCGCCGCCAGTGTCGATTCAACGCTGAACATGTAGATGATCGCAGGTAATAGAGCAAGAATCGGTGGCAGTTGGATTATCGCAATGAGCAGCACAGCTAGCGCCCAAAACGCAGCCGCAGGAACGCCTGCAATCACCAAACCGATTGCCGACATCATGGATTGAATCACAGCCACACCAATCACACCTTGCACAACACTTCGCACGGTCGATTTAGAGAGCTCTACCAACTCTTCACCTTTACCGCCCGTTAAACGCGCCACTAAGTGAGTCACGCCGGTTTTGCATTTATCGGCATTACTCATGAATGCACCCGCAATAATGGTAGAGATGATGAACTGAATAAAGCCGCCACCTAACGAGCCAAGAACAGAAGCCGCTTTCGTCGCAAACTGTTTAAGTTCATCCGCATACTTTATGAAAGTGCCTTCAATATTGTTGGAGGCGGCAACCAAGGTTGAATAAACCTTTTCCCCTATTAATGGAATATCTTGTAAGGACTCTTTCGGTTTAGGCAATGACAATGTGCCATCTTGAAGCCCTGTCATCAGGTCAGTCGCGCTGGTGTAGATACCAGAAGAAAGCGCCGCCAAAGGAATAAATAGAAGAATCACACCAATAAAGCTCAGCAATGCACTGGCTTTACCTTTCGACATCCCGGTTTTATTTGAAATTGCGACCGCCACTGGATACAACGCAGTCGCAATGATCGCACCCCATATCACCAGAAGAATGAATGGGCGCAAAATCGAAAAACACCAATACACGAGCATGGCAATCGCTGCGATCTTGATGGCAGCGTCTATCGCCTGTTTTGAAAAATCATCGGTTAACTTCATGAGACGTCCTTGTTAGACAAAATTAAGGCTGATTTTGTAGAAACTTCCAATTCCGTGTTTCTAGGAATAGAGAAGCCAAAATCATATATATGCCAATTAACACTAATTGGAATATGCGTATAAGAGTGTTGCTATCGATGTCACCGGAGCTCATCAACGTGCTACCAACCAGTACGAGCAACGTACTAAATGCAGTGGCGAAAATAGGTGCTTTTTCGGGAACCGTGTAGATCTTGGTAGCCATAAGAATGGCAATAAGTCCTATAAACAAAGAATAGAAGACAATGTTGGGTACTATAGAAAGAATTGAAAAAGCAGCAATCGCCAGCAATCCCCCGATACCGTTACTTATCACCAGAAAAGCGCTCAACTTTATCGACTTCTCTGACGTAATCATCAACGATAACAACGCAATGAACATCATTGTCAGTAAAGCTTCAGATATTTGAAAAATAAAGAAAAAACACACCACAGGATAGGAGATAATCATCGCCTTAAAGGCCGCATACCAACGCTGTTTCTTTTCGAGTGGCGCAGCAGCGAAGCCTGAGAACGCCGATTTTGGCTCAGGGAAAAACACATGCACTAACGCAAAAAGCATGACTGAAACCACACCAGAGGTCGCTAAGCCAGAGGCCAGCATGACTGAAACGCCAGGGTTATCAATCGCCATGAATGGCAACATCAAGACCGCAATCAACAGTATGGTGGCGAACAGGTTCCATTTTGGGTCGACAAACAAGTAGTAACCCCACAGCATCATTAACCCCACTAAAATCAGCAATGGGATTGGATAATGGGTAATTCCTCGCGACAGTAATAAACCTAACCCCATTGTCACCACAACGGCCAAGAGCAATTCGTAGACCGTTTTTTTATGGAGATTTGGTTTATCAATTAAGAACTTAGCTGTGAACACTGGCGCCACAAACGCAAGTGGCCAGTTTATCCACGCCGCCAAGAAAACAGCCAACGTGACCCCGACCGTAAATCGCAGGATCCGTTGCTGTGTTTGCTGGTCAGGAATTGGCTTATCGGACATAAGACAATACGCTAATCAAACGAATCCATACCTTGCCTATCGCGTTGAACACAAAGTTATCACCGCTATAAACAATCACATCCGCTTGGCCACCCACTCGGAGCATGCCTGTCACTTCTTCATTATCAAATTCAATGGTGATAGGAAGCATCTGTGTTTGGCGCAACCAACCCGTTTGTTGGCTAGCTTGAGCAAGCTTACCTGCTTGGTCATTTTGCCCCCAATCAACACCCCAATCGATACTACTTACGCGCCCTTTTACCACTTTGCCCGGTGCGAAATCTAACGCCACTTCAACTTCATCACCGACCGTTACATTACCTAGGCTGTTCTCTCGATAATAAACTTCAATCCAAATATCTTCGGTTGAAACAAAGGTCATGATTGCTTGCCCTGCTGATGCATAGAAACCTTCAGACAGGCTAAAGTTAGAGACACCACCTTGTGTCGGTGCAGTAATCACGGTGCGCTCTAGGTTCAATTGAGCTTGTTCAAGTGCCAGCAACGCCGCTTTCACTTGGCTATTTTCTTCGCCTTCTTTACCCATTTGTTTCTTAGCACGGTCAAGGTCAGCTTCTGCATTCACAACCGCCGCACGAGAGGTCGCTAATGCTGCTCGCGCTTTATCTGCATCTGATTTAGAAACGACACCTTTATCGGACATCTCTAAAACACGCTTGGCTTGCAGTTTGGTGTTTTGTCTTTCAACAATAGCTGAAGTGAGTTTTGCTTGAGCTGAAGCAATGCTCGCGGTTTGCGCGCCGACATTTTGGCCAGCAATCTCTAAATTTTGCTCGGCTTGTTGTACGGCTATTTGGTAATCAGACTCATCTAAAATGGCTAGCTTATCGCCTTGATTAACCAGTTGGTTAGGTTGAACAAGAATATCGAGCACTTTACCCGACACCTCAGGTTTGATTGGAACGATATAACCTTTGACACGAGCATTATCAGTAATAGGGATGATGCGGTCTGAAATGATACTGAAGATCAACATGAACGCTACGAACAACAATAAGTAGTTGGTGACCTTTCTTACTTTGTCTTTTCCATTTTCTTGCTGGCCAACTTCTTCCTTGGCTTCTTGCGCATTCCCGTTGACTTCTGACATGGGACTCCCTTCTAGATAACTAACATCAACAAAATTAATACTTTAAAAATAAGCCCGGTGATGGAAAACTCAAGTAAATAGGGTTAGATTTAGTAAACAAAACGTTGCAAATGATATGCACGTCTAATAGTGCGACAATATATACAGGATTGTATTCCAATGAGCTCTAGTCACTACCAAGTCCCGGTAATTCAAACGAACTACGCCAAAATTCTGGTTCAGGTTTTTTCTGACTATGGTCTCGACCTCCACCTTTTGCTCAAAGATTCTGGTTTACCGCCCGATCTCATTGAATCAGAAAGCGACTTTGTGCCATCAGAATCGATTAAACGTTTGATTTATCTGACATCCGCCCAACTTGGCGTATCTCGGTTCACCGATATTCTTGGACTCGCATTTCGACGTCGAATCATCCCAAATGTCTTGCATCAATTTACCGAATTCGAAACCATTGGCGATGCACTAAAACAGATCAATTCAATCTTTGCCTATGATTCACCAGGCAGCAAAGTCGAGTTTATCCAAGAACACGGTCAGAACTGGTTTTGCCGGACAGCCCCGGAAGACAACTCCCCTATGTTTCAATGGGGCGAAGCTTTCGCTGTTATTTATATCATCGAGTTAATAACCATTTTATCGCAATCACCATGGTTACCGACTAAAGTTCGCTTGCAAGGGCATGACATCGATGTCGTCAAAACACTGGTATCAAGTAACTGCCAACTGTTTGTTGATCATTCGTCGACTGCTGTGCAGATTCCTGATGAGATCTTACAACTCCCAATCCGTCTTACGTCTAAAGACCTCAGTACAAAACCGACACTTATTGAGTGGCATACCAGCTTTACCGATAGTATTTATGAGCTTCTAAAACCGTACATGAAAGAACAAGACCTCTCTCTTGAAGAGGCGGCAGAGCTGCTCAACTTTTCAGTGCGAACGTTCCAACGCAAACTCAAGAATGAAAACACCACTTATCGAAAGATCAAAGAGAACCTGATGTTTTCTGTAGCTTGCGAGCTGATGGAAGAAGGCCACACGCTGACCTACATTTCTAGCCAACTCGGTTACACCAACATCTCTCATTTTTCTCGTGCATTTAAGCGTGTGTCTGGCCTTACGCCGAAGATTTACCAACGCTCAATCTCGGCTTAGGCTTCGCTCGATTGATTAACCAAGCACGGCCTACATCTAACCAAGGGCAATTGGAGTAGCACAGCCTGGGCTAGAGCTACACACTCTATTTCGCCCGTTACCTTTAGCGCGGTAAAGTGCCTTATCTGCACTGCGATAGGTCGCTTCGGCTTGCGCCTGTATTTCAGACACACCACTGCTCACGGTCAGGTTCAATGTTGTCCCTTTGGTAATCACTTCTTTCAGTCGATACATCGCCTCAAACGCTTCTGCCAAATTGGTTTCAGGCATCAAGATAGCGAACTCTTCTCCGCCTACTCGCGCGACGATATCAGTGTCTCGGCTGTTGTTTCTCAACAGTTCAGCGACCTCTTTCAGCGCTGAATCACCTTGGTCATGACCGTGATTATCATTGATAGCCTTGAAGTGATCTAAATCGATCAACGCCAAACAGGAATGTGTGTAACCATAACGCTCTGCCAGGTTAGAATAATGTTTTAAGTCGTTATCAAAGCGGCGTCGATTCCAGCACCCTGTCAGTGAATCCGTTTCCACCAGCATTCTTAATCGACGCTCCAATATCTTGCGTCGGCTAATATCCGTAAAGGTCACCACGTACTTGTTATTGTGCGGCAGAATTTCAGTTAGCTTTTCCACCACAACGTTTACGGTAAACTGCTCACCAAGTCGACTGACGCCACTCAACTCACCTTTCCATCTCTGGTTTTCTTTCAGTGAGCGAGTAATGGTCGTGATTAGGCTGCTGTTATTCATAAAACAGAGATCAGAAATCGGACGAGATTCGACTTGGTCAAAGGCATAACCTGAAACCCGAGAGAATTGTTGATTCACTTGTATGACCCTCAATTGACTATCGAGGACAATAAAACCTGCGACACCATCAATGATCGCTTCCGACAAGTTATTCTTGCTTTGAGCCATTTCATGTCGATAAAGGCGTGCGGTAATAAGAGTGCTAAGTAAAAACAACGCACACACCGAAAAAAACATGGCTGGCGTAGAAGCAATACTCAGCAACCACAAGCTAAATGCCATATTGAGGACAAGTGCAGACACCACGTATAGCGGCATTTTTCGGTCATAACTTAACTTGTTCATAGTTTGCTCTGGTGATGGGCGAATGACTATGATGGCTAAGTTTTAATTAAGATATTTACCATTTTACGACACATACAAATTCAAATTACATATCGAACAATAAGTGCATAGGGTTACACTAACTATTAAGCGGAAGAGATTGAAAAGATTCGAGACCGCCACTTTGAATGCCAACCAGTGCCGGGTTACCTAGGCCTACTAACCGAATATCTCCGTCAAAATAACGAATAAACAAACGGTTAGTAACCAAGCTCGTGTTTACTGACTTGGTAGATTACTGAACGGCTAAGTCCGCTCTGCGTACCCAGAATGCTCGTATATGATCATAAATCAGATTAAACACAAACGCGTAAATGGTAATAAAAATGGTCACGCCGATATCCATTAAGAATGCCTGCCAAATCCCCACATTAAGCAAGAAAGCCATCACTGGGATTGTCGCTATGAGAAGACCAGCTTCAAACAACACCACGTGAAAAACACGCAATTTCAGCGAACGCTTTGATTTTTCACCCGTGAAGTAGCGATCAAAAATGCGGTTGAAACAGTAGTTCCAAATCATCGCGATGGTCGCAACAACTATCATGGTTCCTGATAAGGCATTCACATCATGATCAGTAAATATCGCTAAGCCTATAATTGATAGTGTTACGGCCAATACTTCAAATAACACTGAGTGAAACACTCTTTCTAACGTATTCATACATTCCTCTAAATAATCTATTACGTGTTGGATTGGTCGAGATTATGTCACCTGAAATAATAAGAGAAAGTTAACAGCCATCACGAATAGTGATAGCCTAGGAGTGATTCATAGACAGAACCTTAAGCACTAAGCTCAGCGTAAATTCCGTCTAACGTAAT
>NZ_JBGOOD010000102.1:0-9174 GCF_041439475.1 Vibrio sp. 1S139 | reverse complement strand
GACTCATCAACAGGCTACTGCATGATCTCCATACACCACATTTGACAATAGCTCACTGAACAGGCACAGCGAGGATATAGCCATTACCGCGCATGGTTTTGATGTAGTGAGGATACTTGCCACTGTCGCCCAATCGGCTTCTCAGACGACTAAGCTGCACATCAATGCCTCGCTCAAAAGGCAACGCTTCACGGCCTCTGGTCGCGAATGAGATAGTGTCACGGTCGAGAACTTCGTTAGGGCGAGTTAAGAACAACATCAACAGAGAAAAATCACTGCCCGACAAATCCATCTCTTCCGAGTTTTCATTGTGGGAAATTCGATGCGCTAACGTATCAAGCGTCCAATCACCAAAAACAATCTGTTTTGGCAATGCATCACTTGTCTTGTCATCCACCACTTGAACGCGGCGCAACAACGCTTTGATACGCGCCATTAACTGACGAGGGCTAAACGGCTTGGCAATGTAATCATCAGCACCAATTTCTAAGCCGATAATTTGGTCGGTTTCATCCGATACGGCAGTCAGCATGATGATAGGCACATTCGATTGCTTACGGACGCGTTGACACAAGGTAAAACCATCGTCACCGGGTAGCATCACATCAAGCAAAATCAGATCTGGATAACCTTGGTTTTGCAGATGAGCTTCTAGTTCAACACCATCTCCCACAGAAGAAACATCGAAACCAGATTTTGTGAGGTACTCTTCCAGCAGCTCGCGGATTTCTTGATCATCATCCACCACGAGAATTCGAGTATTTGTTGGCATCGCCCAAACCTATTAAATTTACAACTTATTCACATAGTGTATAGGCTGGCCGATTGTTTGATTATTGACATGTTTGTAAAGTTAGAAGAACAAACAGATAAAGATCACAACTTAGTGACCTCTATCTGAATCTTTAGGGCTTAATCCGCTATTGGTTGGTTATGAAGAGCAGCTGATCTCCATGGCTTTACCCCACTCAGGAGGTAGAGCCGCAAGGTATTCATAATCCGGGTGTTCCGCATAAGGGTCTGCCAGTACCACCATCAAAGCGTCAATATCGCTGCTATCACCGCGCTCTGCTTTGTCTATCGCTAGCTGAGCTAGGTAGTTTCTGAGGATGTATTTCGGGTTTACCTGTCTCATATTTTCGCAGCGCTCGACCACTGAGCTATCTTCCAATTCGCAGCGTTGTAAGTAGTTATCTACCCACAGTTTTGCTGCCTCTCGATCAATTATCAGATCAATCACTTCTTGTGGCGACAAGGTGTCTAGGTTCGATAGCGTTCTAAAGAACCTTGGGTAGTCGACTTTGTTTTGCGACATCAGCTCGAACATAGATTCAAACAAACGACTGTCGCCTTCTTGTTTCGAAAGTAGCCCCAACTTACGACGCATCATCTGACTAAAGTAACCGTTCATTTGCGGTTCGTACTGCTCTAAAGCCGCCTCTAAGTCGGCCTTATCCACCAGCGGAGAAAGTGAGTGAGCCAGTGCCGACAGGTTCCAAAGCCCTATTCTTGGCTGCTGGTTAAAAGCATAACGACCTTGGTAATCCGAGTGATTACAGATCAATCTTGGGTCATATTCATCAAGAAACGCGAACGGGCCATAATCGAAAGTTTGCCCGATGATCGACATGTTATCGGTGTTCATCACGCCATGAGCAAAACCATTCGCTTGCCACAACGCAATCATCTCCGCGGTACGGTCAACAATCTGATTAAACATAGCAGCGTAGGGTTTCTCTTCATCGAGACACTCAGGGAAGTGCCATTCAATGACTTTATCGGCCAGCAACTTATGCTCAACCAACTGATTGGTATAAAACAGATGTTCAAAGTGACCGAAACGGATGTGTGATTCGGCAGCACGCACCAACAATGCGCCCCACTCTTGCTTCTCTCGATATACCGGTGTGTCGCTGGTCATCATAGCCAACGCGCGAGTGGTTGGGATATTGAGCCCTGCCATCGCTTCGCTACATAAGTACTCACGAACGGTTGATCGAATAACAGCGCGTCCATCGCCCATACGTGAATAGGGCGTTTTACCGGCACCTTTAAGGTGTAAATCGAACGTTTCGCCACTTTTCGCGACAATTTGAGCTAATAACAGCCCTCTTCCATCACCTAAATCCGGGTTATAAGAACCAAACTGGTGGCCTGCGTATTTCATTGCTACAGGCGAAAACTGCTCAGGTTCAACATTGCCAGATAACGTTTCAAGCAATTCCTCGGAAGCATCATCAAATGACAAAAAACCGAGTTCATCCGCAAGCTTATGATTCCATGCGAGCCATTGGACATTGCTGATCGGTGTAGGTTGAATTGGGGTATAGAACAGTCGAGGTAATGCAGTAAATCGATTGTTAAATGAAATAGAATCCCAGACAGACATGAGAGATACACTGTAGATAAAAGATAACTTAAGATTATCACAGTTTCGTAACAACTTCAGAAGTGCGATGGCGTTTGTTTATAGAGGTAAGGTGATAAACCATTCCACAAGAAGAAAGTGGTGACTAGGAGTAAATTACTGGGGGATGCTTGCTAGAAGAAGATGACTAAGAAAAAGTTAAGTGGCTAGCCTGATGAGAAAAGCCACATTTATAAGAGAAAGAGTTCTGACTTTGAAGACTTTTTAACAAGTGATTTCATAATAAAAACTAAAACTATAGAGCCATGAAGCTGACTACATTAGAGCAAGAATACCCACTAGAGAAAGGGTAGAGAAAATCCAAGTACGACTGATTACGCCAAAGTTACTGTGTTGAATCATTTCTTGATGCTGCATATGTCTCTCCTTGAGAACGTGATGGTGTAACTACAATATATCGGCTTTTCGCCAAAAGCAGCAAGCACATTAATATTAACCTTTTATGACAGCATCAAGAATATTCTGTAACCATTCACCTCTCTGATAAAACAGAAAGTTATGCTCGACTGGTCGTCGAAAGCAGTGCGCCAGCCCCAATAAAGATACCTCCAGTGACACGATTAAAGACCTTGGCTCGACCTTTCGCAAACAACCAATTTGACGACTTCGCCCCCAAGTAGGCATACACCAATAACCAAGACAATTCCATCACTGCGAAGGTAAAAGCAAACACGGTAAACTGTGGTAATAGCGCAATTGAGGGATCAATAAACTGTGGGAAAAGTGCAGTAAAAAACAAGATAGCTTTGGGGTTACTCGCGCCAACAATAAAGCCACTTAAGTAATGCTGCGCAGCGCTTTCTTTGACAGATTGAGCACCGCCTTGTTGATCCGATAACTTGTCATAATCTTGTTGGCTAGAGCGCAGAGACTTCCAACCGAGGAAGATCAGATAAGCTGCACCAGTCCATTTTATGACATTAAATACCACTTCAGACGAAGCAATAATTACCCCTAGCCCGGTAAACGATAAAGTTAAAATACCAGTAATCGCAGTTAAGCTCCCCAAGGCAGTAAATATCGATAATTTAAAGCCAGATTGCACACCTTTGGTCATGCACAATAAAGAACTTGGGCCTGGTGATGCCGTTAAAATTAGCACCGCTAATAAATAATAAATCCATGTATCAAAGCTCATCGTGAATCCTCCTTAACTCACTAAAACGACTAAATATTAAACACCAATATGTAATAAGCCCTCATATTAATCAACTAAACATTGCGCTTAACGTCTTCGATATAAATGCAAACATCTTTAATCTAGGCAATAAAAAACGTTTCAAATCGAACGTCTTACTAGATGTCAGGTTCTAAGCTTACAGCCCTAAGATAGGGGCACTAACCTAATAATTGAAACCTAGTCTTTGTAGATAGAGAACTCATCAGCGCAAGCAACAAGCTGCTCACGAGTGATCATGAATACGCCATGACCACCGTTAGAGAATTCAATCCAAGTGAATGGAATCTCTGGGTACTGATCCATCATATGAACCATTGAGTTACCAACTTCACAGATAAGAATACCGTCGTCAGTTAGGTAGTCTGGTGCATTAGCTAAGATGCGACGAACCAATTTCAGACCGTCTGTACCCGCTGCTAGGCCAAGTTCTGGCTCGTGAGTAAACTCATCTGGCAGGCTGTTCATATCTTCTTCGTCCACGTAAGGTGGGTTAGATACGATCAGGTTGTATTTCTCTTTTGGCAAATCACGGAAAAGATCTGAACGGATTGGGAACACTTGCTGCTCCATGCCGTGATCTTGAACGTTCTGCTCTGCAACTTGCAATGCGTCAGTAGAGATATCAATCGCATCTACTTCAGCGTCTGGGAATGCGTGAGCACAAGCAATAGCGATACAACCACTACCCGTACACATATCCATGATGCGAGTTGGCTCTTCAGTTAACCAAGGTTGGAATTGAGCTTCGATCAGCTCACCAATTGGAGAACGAGGCACAAGAACGCGCTCATCAACGAAGAACTCAAGACCACAGAACCAAGCTTTGTTGGTTAGGTAAGCCGTTGGTGTACGATCATTAATACGCTTGATTACGCGCTCAACAATACGTAGACGTTCGCTGCTCGTTAGACGAGAGTTCATCACATGCGAAGGAACATCAATCGGCAGATAAAGAGTAGGTAAGATAAGTTGTACTGCCTCATCCCACGCGTTATCAGTGCCGTGACCATAAAATAGGCCCGCTGCGTTAAAGCGGCTAACAGTCCAACGAATCACATCTTGAAGCGTGTGTAGTTCTGATACCGCTTCTTCTACAAAAATCTTATCCAAAATTGTCTCCGAAAAGCGCTACAATACTGCTAATTACGTTTCTAATTAGAATTCATAACCTGATGAGCAAAAAAGACACCGACTTCGATGACGATTTCGCCCTGTTCAACGATGCAGTAAAGGGCGTTAAAAAGTTGCAACAGGATACCATAGTCCAGCAGCCAAAAAGAAATGCCAAGCAAAAAGAAATTACTCGAACGGCAAGACAAGCCAGTGATAGCGAGTTTTATTTCTCGGATGAGTTCATTCCGCATCTTAGCGAAGACGGTCCGACGCGTTATGCGCGTGATGATGTCTCTAAATATGAGGTCAAGCGCCTCCGTCGTGGTGTCTACGTGCCTGACGTGTATCTCGATATGCATGGTATGACTCAACAAGAAGCCAAACGTGAGCTTGGCGCGATGATTGCGCACTGCGTGAAAGAGAGCGTGGCGTGTGCCTGTGTTCAACACGGTATCGGTAAACACATCCTTAAACAGAAGGTGCCTTTGTGGTTAGCACAGCACCCAGACGTGATGGCTTTCCACCAAGCACCGTTAGAGTTTGGCGGCAATGGCGCGCTGTTAGTCTTGCTTTCGGTTCCTGAGAAGTAATTCTGGTTAACAAACTCTCTCTCACAAAAAAACAACAAAGGGCATCCCAATCATATTGAGATGCCCTTTCTAATTGTCTGCAACTTTGTCATCAAACAGAGCTCAACGAGCTTATGGATTGATGTTCCAAAGCAACTCACCTTTTTGTGTCTCAAGGTTGAAGTCGATACACGCTAGGCCCGAAGTGGGAAACATAGGCGGCGCCATGCCTGTTGCAAACTCTGCAGTTAGGTAGCCCACTAGAGGTAAATGAGAAACAAATAAAATGGTCTCTAGTTTTTCTACTTCAGCCATTGCTAAGGTCAAATCAAACACATCGTCGGACATTCCATAAGGCGTAATATCATCACAGGTTTCTACTTTCTTTCCAGAAAACGCCTGAGAGATCTCTAACCACGTTTCTTGTGCCCTTAAATATGGGCTCACCAGCACTTTATCGAATTGACTAATCCCCTGCTCATTTGCAGCTTGTGCCACAGCAAGAGAAGCCATTTTCCCGCGCTTGGTCAACGCTCTTTCTGCATCCGAGTTGGCAAAATGTTCTGCTTCACCGTGGCGCATAATGAATATTTTCATGTTCAATCCTGTCTTCGTAACATGTCGAAAGTCGATATATCCCATATATCAGCGAAACGCTACTTAGGTTTGGCTCTCAATCCAGAGAAACCGCAGTCAATATAAATAATTATATCAAGTCACTTGCCAAAGAGTTCGACTTTCTTAACAATCTTGTTAAAAGAAAATAAATTACTGATAAAAATCGATAAAAGTGATTTAGAAATCGCCAAAAAGCACTTCATATCCCAAAATATGATCACAAGGTTTGCACGCCGAATCATCGGGTACATAATTTAAAAACCACCTTCTCTGGAGATGCTCCTGTGCACTTAAGCCCAAATGATGAACATCAATACCGCTACATAACCTTAAATAACGGGTTACGTGTACTGTTAGTTCAGGATCAAAATGCTCAAAAAGCAGCAGCCGCATTAGCCGTCAATGTGGGGCATTTTGATGACCCTACAGACCGAGAGGGTTTAGCTCACTACTTAGAGCATATGCTATTTTTGGGAACTGAAAAGTATCCAAAGGTCGGAGAGTTCCAAAGTTTTATCAGCCAGCATGGCGGTAGCAACAACGCTTGGACAGGAACAGAGCACACCTGCTTCTTTTTTGATGTTGAATTGAATGCCTTTGAAACCGCACTCGATCGCTTCAGCCAATTTTTTACCGCTCCCCTTTTCAACGAAGAAGCGTTAGACAAAGAACGCCAAGCCGTTGACTCCGAATACAAGATGAAACTCAACGACGACTCACGACGCTTGTACCAAGTTACCAAAGAACTGGTGAATCACAATCACCCATTCTCGAAGTTTTCTGTCGGTAATATCGATACGTTGGGTGACAGAAACGGCGAGACGATTCGACAAGAGATCTTGGCTTTCCACCAGCAACAATACTCTGCTGACTTGATGACACTGACACTGTCTGGCAATCAGTCGTTAGATGAGATGCAAAGCTGGGTTGAGGATCGCTTTAGCTCAATCACCAATCACAACCTACAAGGCAAAAAGGTTGAAGTTCCGATTGTCGGCGAGTTAAGTACGGGTGTACAAGTCCGCGTTGAGCCGATTAAAGAAGTGCGCAAACTGATCTTAACCTTCCCGATGCCAAGCATGGACGAACACTACGGCGTTAAGCCTTTGTCGTTCTTTGCCCACCTTTTAGGTTACGAAGGTGAAGGCAGTTTGATGATGCAACTCAAAGAGAAAGGCTGGATAACATCTCTCTCTGCAGGTGGTGGCGCGAGTGGCAGTAACTACCGTGATTTCACAGTCAGTTGCTCATTGACCATAGAAGGTTTAACCAAAACCGATAACATCATCCAAGCGATATTTCAGTACATCAAGTTAGTCGAACAACAAGGCATAGAAGAGTGGCGCTACCTAGAAAAACGCGCCGTTTTAGAGTCTGCTTTCCGCTTTCAAGAGCCAGCAAGACCGCTTGATGTCGTCAGCCACCTCGTCATCAACATGCAGCACTACCAAGAGCAAGATGTGGTGTATGGCGATTACAAAATGTCGCATTTCGATGACGAATTACAGCGTTCTTTGCTGCCTTACTTAACCGTAGACAACATGCGAGCGACCATTGTTGCTCAGGGATTCGAGTATGACAGGGAAGCGAAGTGGTACTTTACTCCCTACTCGGTCACACCTTTTAGCGCTGAACAAGTTCAATGCTTTACGTGCATTAACCCCGGTTGGCAGTTTGAACTCCCAAGCAAAAACCCGTTTATTTGCTACGATCTAGACCCGACTGAACTGGAAGGTGACGCTAAGTTCCCACAACTGTTAGAAGAGCTCGACGGCTTTAAGCTGTGGCACCTGCAAGACCATCAATTTCGAGTTCCTAAAGGTGTGGTGTATGTCGCTATCGATAGCCCGCACTCAGTTGCTAGCCCAAGAAATATCGTAAAAACACGCTTGTGCGTAGAGATGTTCTTAGACTCACTCGAAAAAGATACGTATCAGGCTGAAATCGCCGGAATGGGCTACAACATGTACACCCATCAGGGCGGTGTAACGCTCACTCTGTCCGGGTTTAGCGAGAAACAGCCACAACTGCTCAATATGATTCTTGAACGTTTCCAAGCACGCGACTTTAGTCCAACACGCTTCGAAACCATCAAGCATCAATTGCTCAGAAACTGGAACAACGCGTCGCAAGATCGCCCTATTTCGCAGTTGTTTAATGCAATGACTGGGATACTTCAACCAAATAACCCGCCTTATTCCGTGTTAATTGAAGCCCTAGAAACGATAGAGGTCGATGAGCTCTCCTCTTTTGTTCAAGCAATCTTGGCGGAACTTCATGTTGAGATGTTTGTGTATGGCGACTGGAAAAAAGCCGATGCACACAAGATGGCTGAAACGCTAAAAGATGCACTGCGTGTTCAAGATCAGGCTTACGAAGAATCACTGCGTCCGCTCATCATGCTCGGTGAAAACGGCAGCTTCCAACGTGAAGTGGTGTGTAACCAAGATGATTCAGCAATTGTGGTTTATTACCAATGCCCTGATATTTCACCTAAAAATATCGCGCTGTATTCATTGGCAAACCATTTGATGTCGGCCACTTTCTTCCATGAGATACGAACCAAGCAGCAGCTAGGTTACATGGTCGGTACTGGCAATATGCCGCTCAACCGACACCCTGGTATTGTGTTGTATGTGCAATCACCGAATGCCGCCCCTGCTGACTTGTTAGCTTCAATAGATGAGTTCCTCAATGCCTTTTACATGGTGCTGTTGGAGCTTAACGACTATCAATGGCACAGCAGTAAGCGCGGTCTCTGGAATCAGATTTCGGCACCAGATACGACTTTGCGAGGGCGAGCTCAGCGCTTATGGGTTGCGATAGGCAATAAGGATGTTGAGTTCAACCAGAGAGAGCGCGTATTGGAAGACCTTAAGGGGTTAACTCGCTCAGACATGATGCGTTTTGTGGTTAGCCAGCTAAAACCACGCACGGCAAATCGCCTGATTATGCATGCTCACGGTAATGCTCATAATGAGGAAGAGAAGCTGTCAGCAGGTGTTGAAATTGGCTCTATTGATGAGTTTCAGTTACGCCCGAAAGATACTGAGCTAGGCTGATAAAGCTGGAATGAAAATCATAAGGTTGATGTGAAAGCATCAACCTTTTTTATTGGATGCAGCCCAAAAGCAGATCTCCTATTACGCTCCTTCGTCGCTTTAGGAGATGACGGTAGTTTTGATTGACGTGTGTTTGACCACCTTTCTAATGTAAGCGTCTTTAAATCGACTCATTGACTTTCAAGCCTCAACACAGATACCGCC
>NZ_JBGOOD010000101.1:0-9202 GCF_041439475.1 Vibrio sp. 1S139 | reverse complement strand
GCGGTATCTGTGTTGAGGCTTGAAAGTCAATGAGTCGATTTAAAGACGCTTACACTTCAAAGCTTTGAGCTAAGATATCAGCGGCTTTTTCGAGTACTTGCAAGGCCGTAACAGGCGCAGGAAACTCATAGGTTGCAATGGGTAATTGGGTAGGCATAGGTCAATCCTCTTAGGTTACAGGCACAAAAAAGCCCGCAGCGCATAAGAGCGTTACGGGCGATTAAGAATAGAGATACACCTAGGTAATATAGACCTGTTATTTTTTGATATGGTGCTTTATTTTTGAGTGATAACCGTTAGGCTGTAGTCTTGGAACCCATCCACCTGAATTCTAAAAACCCCCTCTCCCTTTGAGTCTTTAATTATCGTCTCGATTTCACCCCCATGATCTAAAAATTCTTCAAATGCCAATTCAAGTTCACGATAAGCACGGAAGTTTCTAAACTTAGGACCAAGCACGCGTTCGATAGTATCATCTAAGCTACTTTCAACTTGATCTATATCTGAAAGTAACATGCGTTTGGGTAACGGAAAGGTAAAAGCGTTTGTCAATTTTGAGCCGTTGATATCCACTGTTGCGCCCATCTGCTTGTACATCGCACCTAACTCTTGAGCAACGGAAATCGTTTGTTGTTTTTCTTCGTCAGTAACATAAAATTCATGCCATAGAGTGACAGAAGCGATAATTAAGGCCACGCATAAACTGAATGTTCTTCCGTGACTTTTCCCATAGATGACTCCAAGAACCGAAAAAAAGAGCAGCCCCCACATCCAAGTATCTTGTATGAAATATCCTACCGAAAATACAACGTATACCAAAAAGTCAAAAGCTGCGGTTAGCAACATGAATATGACAAGAACAATAATAGCTAAGTAATTCATAATCGTCGGATTCCCTCTCTGTTAATTAGAAGTAGAAAAATATTCATTACCAAGATTGGTATGAACCTTTACTTCTAATACGTCCTCAATTGAGCATCGAAACCCCACGGCTTTCTTTTGGCCAAATTGCAGTGAGCTAGGGAAGAAGCTAAGTGGCCTACCATCCAGTGTTTTACTCATTGTTGGACAGTGTCCTCTATTGATAGTGACTCCTTGCAAAGTAACGGAATCAGTCACAGCTTGAATAATCAGAGTCGGGATTGGAACTTGGCGAAGAGTAATATCTCTTGCATAAGTCGTTTTTAGAGAGATTGAAACTAAACCTGTATTGCGATACGTAGTATCCGCTTCAGAAGTGTGAGTTTGTTGGTTGTCCGTTGCTTTAGGCTCTTGAGGGGAACGATTTTTATTCGCTACTGAGAGAAAATTGTCGCTGCATTGTGTAAACTCCCCTTGATATTCAAATAGAGCAATATCAAGGTCATATTTTCCTACTTGGCAATACTGCCCATTAATCTTTGAATAAATGTCATAAATACATCCTTGACTACCGCAAAAGTACGAACTGTAAGCTGCGTAATCTAAGACGCCGTCATCGTTAAAATCAGCCGCTTGTATCGTTACTTTTATGCTTTCATCATTAACGAGTTCATTAACTACTCGCCACTGCTGCTCAATATCACTCTTAATTGATGCGTTTGCGGCTGGTAGGATAAATAAAGATAAAGTTATCCATAAACCTGACCTTTTCATTGGAACCTCTTACACCTAAATAAAAGTAAGCAGGCTACATATTGGCTTTGCACTATTTGCAAACACTGACGTTGAAGGTTTAAGTTGTGATTAACATCACGATTAATCATCTCATCCATCGTAAAAAACCAACTTTGCATAATGTGCAAAGTCAGTCATTACTCTGGGAAGCCATCTTTGAAATAGAAAGTGGCACTTCTTTGGCCGATAAACACCCAATCAAAACGATGGAAGTCTTACTGACTCTTTGTGATGTTATTCCCAAGCACACATCTCAACCATTAGGCTACCAAGCTCTTGCTGATACTGTCATCTCTCGTGGTACATCTGCGAGTTATCACTCCGTTAGGCGGATATTAAAGAATAGACGTCTACAAGAGTTACTAGGTATTGAGGTTCTGACTGTGGGGACCTCTCATGCTGTGCGATATCGTGCTAATTATCTAGAAGGCTTTCCCCATGCGGCTCTTGTCGCCTATCTATCCTCAAGCATGCTTCTTCATTATTTACCAGACAAAGTAAGGAGTCGTTTCCTTGAAGCGATTTCTCCTTATCTTGAGCAGTTTGAAAAGCTGCATGATGGGAATCGAGATAAGCGTTGGTTAAATAAACTACCCGTCGATAAGAAAAGTGCTCACCATTGGTCCAAGCAGGCAATGACGCCAGAGCTTGATAGTATTCTTGGTGCTTTATATACCGAGCAATGGTTAGAAATTACTTATCAGACAGAAACGAACAGCACTCCTTTGACAGAAGTCATTTGGCCTCTTCACTTAAGCCTTGAGGAGCCTGAAGGTGTAAAACTCTGTTACTCTCGTAATCAAGCACAGAAAGCAACGACAAGCATCCCTCTTGCTCTGATATCTCACGCTAAGCGTCAATATTACTCGTAAAGTTCTTGTTGGCTATATGTGGCAGTATGCTAGCCGTCTACCTAGGCGTTAATTGGATTTACTCATACAACCTAGTTGCTAACTAAGTCGGAGTAATCAATGTATAATCAGGGTTCTGACTCAATAACAAATAGAAAAGCCATGTGTACTGATACTAAGTGGGGGATGACTCCCAATATTCCTCTTGCAAAGCAGCTCGCAAAACGTGATGTCCCTTCTTTGGTGTATAACGCTGTTAATCTCGAAGGCGTTGCTATGACGTTACCGGAAGTGCAAACCATCCTTGATGGGGTAACGGTTGGTGGGCATAGGATCAGCGATCAAAACATGGCTCAAAATCAAGCCAAGACTTGGCAGTATATTTTCGAGTTAGTTAATAATGGCAGTTTTTCGTTTACCAAAGAAACTGCTTTAACGCTTCATTCTATTGCAGCGGAAGAGGAAGCATTGGAGTGGGGTAAGTTTCGTACAGGGTATGTGTCTATTACAGGCTCAGAGTATGAACCACCAGCTCCAACTGAGTTAGATGAAAAATGGTTAGAAATGGAAGCTAATGTTTTCGTACAACTCGATGTTTACGATCGAGCTATCACGGCTTTCTTACAAATGGCTAGAAACCAATTTTTTTGGGATGTGAATAAGCGAACGGGACGGTTTATGATGAATGGGATTTTATTAAGTAAAGGCTATCCGATTATTAATGTCCCAGCTAAAAGGCAGCAAGAGTTCAACACATTGATGTTGGACTTCTACACAACGAACAATATGCAACCTATGAATCAGTTTTTACGTAGTTGCATTGATGAAAAGCTGATGAAGAATTTTCCGGTGGGTAAGCTCTAGTCTCAGCAGTGTAGTGATGAAAATTTTTGTTCCCGTACCCAGAGCCGTACCCAGTAGAGTTATTTACCTTATCTGATGGCGTATAACTTATTGATCTTTAAGCTCCAATAAGACTCCTGCTTCCATGTGGTGCGTGTAAGGGAACTGGTCAAACAGAGCAAAACGAGTGATGTCGTGCGTTTCGCTTAGGATGTCTAGGTTCTCTTTCAATGTTTCAGGGTTACAAGAGATGTACATGATACGCTCGTAGCCTTGAACCATCTTACAAGTATCAACATCCATACCTGAACGCGGTGGATCAACAAAGATAGTGTTGCAGTTGTAGCTCTTAAGATCGATGTTCGCTTGCTGTAGACGACGGAACTCACGCTTGCCTTCCATTGCTACAGTAAAATCTTCTGCAGACATACGGATGATCTGAACATTTTCAATGTTGTTCGCAGCGATGTTGTATTGCGCAGATTCTACTGACGGTTTCGCCAGTTCAGTTGCCAGTACACGCTCGAAGTTTTGTGCTAGCGCTAATGAGAAGTTACCGTTACCACAGTAAAGCTCAAGTAAGTCGCCTTTGCTGTCTTGAGTACAATCGACAGCCCATTCCAACATTTTCTCTGCCACTTTGCCGTTGGGTTGAGTAAAGCTGTTCTCTACTTGTTGGTAGATGTAGCTATCACCATTCACATCTAGCTTTTCAATTACGTAGTCGCGGTCCAGTACGATTTTCATCTTACGCGCACGGCCAATCAGGTTTAGGTTAAAACCTTCATCGTTTAATTGCTGCTTAAGTGCTTTAGCATCTTGAATCCACTGTTCACCTAATTGACGGTGGTAAAGCAATGACACCAAAATTTCGCCGCTTAACGTAGAAAGGAAGTCTACTTGGAATAGCTTGTGGCGCAGAGAGTGGTTGTCCTTCATTGCATCTGTTAATAGAGGCATTAGGTCATTGATAAGACGGCTAGCTGCAGGGAACTGGTCTACGCGGTATTTTTCTTTAGTCTCTTGATTGAACATGACGTAATACATATCGTCACCTTCATGCCACACGCGGAACTCAGCACGCATGCGGTAGTGTTGTTCTGGAGATTCATACACTTCCAGTTCAGGCACATCATATTCTGAGAACATTTCTGTAAGACGCTCTGTCTTTTCTGCCAGTTGTTCTTGGTAGCGTTGCGGGTTTACATCTAAATTCGCCATGGTTATGCCTTTTGCTGTCGTGCTTTTAAATCAAGAGCGCAGATTTTATTCAATCACAGGCGCTTGTCCAGTGTTGAGCGCCATTCAATGTAAATCGACCATGAAAACTATAGCTTATAACTATCTTAGACTAGACAAATGATTCAGAGGTCAATACTATCTCCGGCAAGCTGGTGCCATTTAGATGTATAGATGGCTGAAGAGGGAATCTGGTGTGAATCCAGAACTGACGCGCAGCGGTAAAAGAGAACGAGTATTCATCAGACACTGCAAATAGCTTTTTGTGGGAAGTCGAATATCAGGTAACCATAAGGTTGTGCTCTTGAGTCCGAATACCTGCCAGCGGCTAAACCATGACATGTGGTTTGGTAGGAATTTACGCGATTTAGGATCACAACATGAACAAATCCCTTTTAGCGGTTGCTGTAGCATCGCTGCTTTCACCTATCTCCAATTTACACGCCCAACAAGCATCTGCCGACGAAACCATGGTGGTTACGGCTAACCGTTTTGAGCAAAGCACGGAAAGTGTTGTCGCTCAAGTTGAAGTAGTAACACGCCAAGATATCGATCGAATTCAAGCTAAGTCTCTAACAGATGTGTTTAGACGATTGACGGGTATTCAGGTTTCACAAAATGGAGGCCGAGGACAGCAAGCTTCGATCTTTGTTCGTGGTGCTAACTCTGATCAAGTGCTTGTTCTCATTGATGGTATTCGTTTTGCGCGAGCTGCAAAGGGTGGTGTCGATTTTAGCCAGTTACCAATTACATTCGTTGACCGAGTGGAATACGTTCGAGGAGCTCGTGCCGCTATGTATGGCTCAGAAGCTATCGGCGGTGTTATCAACATTATTACTGTTGCAAACTCTGACAATGAAAAAACGGCAGTTAGTGCAGGTTTAGGAAGCTTAGATTACCAAGAGCTGAGCTTTGTTAGTGGTACTAAGGTCGGTGAAAATGGTCACTTGAACGTATCTGTTGGTTACGATTCCGATGAGGGATACAACGTTCATCCATTACCAGATGTTAATGATGGTGATCGCCATGGTTTTGAATCACGCAATGCTCTAATTGGTTATGTTCATAATTTTGATCAGCAATGGAGTGGCTTCGCGAATTTCCGTATGTTTGAAACCATTTCTCAGTACGATGGTTCATTTGGTACAGACCATTCTTACAAAGAAGCTGAAGTTCAAAATTCGACCTTTGCTACTGGTGTTAAATATAGTGGCCGTGAACTTAAGTCTGATTTCTTAGTTAACTATCAGAATCAAGATAACTGGAACTACGAACAGTCTTTAGGCAAGAACTCAGCGTCAGCAACATCTGATGAGCTTGAACAGCTAAATGTTCAATGGGTGAATTCATACAAACTAACGTCGTCACTGACTCTTAGTGGTGGTGTAGATTGGCGTGATGAGGCTTATATTGTTAAGCCTTCGAATACTGAATACGACAGAACGAATGTTGCGTACTTCGCTGCATTAAACGCAGATGCGGATAAAGTGTTCGGAGAACTGAGTCTTCGTGTTGATGACAATGAGCAGTTTGGTACAGAAACTACTTACAACACAGGGTTAGGCTATCGTTATGCTGAGTGGCTTGTTGTAAAAGCAGCTTATGGCACATCCTTCAAAGCACCTAACTTGTATCAACTATATAGCTACTACGGTAATGCACAGTTAGAAGCTGAAAAGGCAGATTCATTTGAACTGACTTTTGGTGGCTTAATCAAGGATGTTGATTGGTCGATTACTGGCTATGACACGAACGTCGAAGACTTAATTGATTACAACTACGCGACAAGTAAGTACTACAATACCGATGGCGAAAGCCAATTACGTGGTGTGGAAATGGTCGTTGGATTTGATACTAGCTTTATTAACCACCAAGTGAGCGCTAATTTCCAAGACCCAGAAGATCAATCTGGTGAGCAACTGATACGCCGAGCTAAGAAGATTTACAAGTATAATGCAGTGGCTAGTTTCGATGATGTTGATGTTTCATTAGGTTTCCAATATGTAGGTGAGAGACCGGACTTCTCTGAAGATCTCGCAGCGTATAGCTTGTTTGATGTTTCAGTGAACTACTATGCGAATGAAAACCTTACTTTAAATGGTCGAGTGGATAACTTAACTGACGAAGAGTACGAGACTGCTGGTGGATACCCATCACCAGAGCGTACATATTACGTGAATGCTACTTACCAATTCTAATTATCACCTAAACCGCCTTCGGGCGGTTTTTTCTTATTGGGTATATCAATGAAAAAGAAAGTCGTCATAAGTTGGTCGTCAGGCAAAGACTCTACATTAACCCTAGAACGTCTACTTGAAAGCACCGAGTATGAAGTTGTTGCTCTCTATACTACGTATGTTGGTGATGAGGTTCCTTTCCAAGTCACGTCAATCGAGGTTGTCGGAATGCAGGCAACATTGTTCGGCTTGCCATTAATAACGATTGAGCTGCCGGAAGTCTTCCCAAGTAACGAGATCTATCAAAGTACGATTGTTACGGCGCTTAAAGGATCGGGTTTATCTATTGATGCCGTGGCATTCGGCGATATGTTTTGCAATGGTATTGCTGACTACCGAAGAAGTTATATAGAACCTGCGGGCTGGGAGTGTGTATTTCCTCTACTGGGAGAGAGTAGCCAAACTCTGGCTCAAGAAATCATAAATAGAGGAATCGAAACCTTTCTCGTCACAGTTGATAGCGATGCATTAGACATGAGCTATTGCGGGAAAGAATACACGCCTGAACTAATAGACAGTTTGCCAAGTCACGTCGACCCATGTGGAGAAGATGGTGAGTTCCATACCTTAGTCACGTCAGCGCCATGCTTTAAAGGTAAGCTTAAGATAGAGCTAGAAAATGTAGAGCAGGGTGAGCGCTTTGGGCATCAACGCTACCGAGCTTGCATTATGTAGAGTGATGATTGGCGAAAACTAGGTGAAGGGGTATCATTGCTGCGGAACTTATTACAGGTAATGGTTGTGTCGGAAAGCATACAAAAAAACATATTGGTCTTTGATTCTGGAGTTGGCGGTCTGTCTGTATATAAAGAGATAAGCCAGTTACTACCCAATCACAACTATATCTATGTATTCGATAACGAGGCTTACCCTTATGGTGAGCTCGATCAGCAAGTCCTCATTCAGCGAGTCCAAAGTATCGTCGCCAGTTTTGTGGCGAGTCACGCTATTGATATCGTGGTGATAGCTTGTAATACGGCCAGTACGATAGTCCTGCCGACACTTCGCGCTAATAACCTTATCCCTATTGTCGGCGTAGTCCCGGCAATCAAACCTGCTTCGTTACTGGCTAATAAAGCGGTTGGCCTTATTGCGACTCCCGCGACGATTACTCGTGAATACACACACGAGCTCATCAAAAACTTCTCGAGTAATAAAAGAGTAGAGCTGTTGGGTTCTACTCGGCTGGTGGATATGGCCGAAGATAAACTCAGAGGCGAGGAGATTAGCCTTGAAGAGTTACAGCAAATCCTTCAGCCGATGATCAACACAATTGATGTGGCTGTATTAGGATGTACTCATTTCCCATTGATCAAATCAGAGATTCAACAAGTACTAGGTGAAAGTGTAGTGCTGATAGATTCTGGTAAAGCGATAGCTAAGCGGGTTCAAGATTTGTTGGGTTTGGAAAGCGTTAATAAAGAAGGGGGAGTACGTGAAGTTTTTTGTAGTGCACTTCCTAAAAAAGAAAGTGCACTAAATAGTATGTTAAAGCAGTTAGGGTTTAGCTCAGTTCAGATTCGTCCGCTTCAGGATGTTTAGGATCATTTGCAACACGTACTTTTAAAGTGCGTTGCATGTAATCTTTATCGTTAAGTGCAGAGATTGCATGATTCACATCATTACTTGCCATAACAACAAATCCAAAGCCTCTTCTTTTACCAGTACGTTTGTCTTTCATTAAACGTACTGCAAATACTTCACCATGCTCTGAGAATAATTCACGTACATGTGATTCGTTCGCTTTGTATGGAAGGTTACCCACATAAAGTGTTTTGGTTGAAGCCTTAGGTTCTGAATCTGATTTTGAGTCGGTGCTTGAAAAGTTAACAACAAAAGCGGAAGCCAAGACACCAAGGATAAAGGTAATTGCAGGCGATATATCTACCTGAGAGAAAACAATGCCGCCTAATACAGCCAGTGCGACAATTAACAACATCGATTTTTTTGAGTTCATATCGGAATACTACATATTAATAAACGAAATAGACGCATCTACCATTAACAAAATAGACACATGAATCTTACGTTCATGGCTTCCATTTTTCCAATGTATTGCTGTGATACGTCTCAAATGTTTAGTTTTTATTCGAAAAATGCGGATCTGGTGGCTTTTTAGGCGAACAAAACTTTTATTTCAAAAAGCCCTTGTGCTCCATCTCAATCTCTCTATAATGCCGCCTCACCGACACGGAGTGAGACGAAAGTCACACAGCGAAATCGGTAGAGAAAAAGAGTTTGAAAATAACCCTTGACTCTCAAAGTGGTGCAGGTATAGTACGCACCCCTAGCGGCTGAGATGTGAATCACAAAACGCTAGCGCTCTTTAACAATTTAAACCTATCAATCTGTGTGGGCACTCGTTGATGAATATCA
>NZ_JBGOOD010000100.1:0-9259 GCF_041439475.1 Vibrio sp. 1S139 | reverse complement strand
GAAGCCTTTTTTCTATCTAAATAAACAAGTTAGCTCTTAAGATCCTGTCTATGTGATGGGAATACTGATTATAAGCATTTGGTTATAAATAGATAAACTGGTAGGCATTAAACACTTGATACTAAGCTAATATCTTGAGATGTTTAAACGACTGTCTTATATACATAAAGACACCAATGCATTAGCTTTCGCCATACGTTCTATAATTTGAACACGGTTATCGCATTGAACCTTCATTGAATAAAAAGGATTTATCATGAACAAACTCGTCATTATCATTTTATGTGTACTGCTTCCGCCTGTTGGCGTGTTCTTCGCTCGTGGCGCCGGGAAAGATTTGGTGATTAATATCATTCTTACTTTCTTCTTCTGGGTTCCAGGAATGATCCATGGTCTGTGGGTAGCCACCCGCTAACCCTTATTAACAAATAGATACCGAATAAAATACCCATAAAAACAAGCTCCTAGCCCTGAAGAGTTAAAAATAGGATGAAATGAAAGTGCTTTTCCACTATCATTCTGTCGCCTAAACGTAAGCGATTGCTTTCACAGATTTCGCTGAGTTTAGGCTCCAACTACATAACACTTCAAATGGTGGGAGCCTTCAATGACACAACTTACGATTACTCGTCCTGACGACTGGCACGTTCATCTACGCGATGGCGAAGTATTAAAAGATACAGTTCGCGATATCAGCCGTTACAATGGTCGAGCGTTAATCATGCCAAATACGATCCCACCGGTAACCGATACCGAAATGGCTCTTGCTTACCGTGAACGCATCATGGCACAGCAGCCAAGCGAGCAATTCCAGCCTCTAATGGCACTTTACCTGACAGACAACACAACACCTGATGAAATTCGTAAAGCGAAAGAATCTGGCGCTGTTGTAGCAGCGAAGCTATACCCTGCTGGCGCGACGACTAACTCTGATTCAGGTGTAACTTCAGCTCAAAAGATTTACCACGTACTCGAAGCAATGCAAGAAGTGGGTATGTTGCTGCTGGTACACGGTGAAGTAACGGCTCACGATGTTGATATCTTTGACCGTGAGAAGCAGTTCCTGGACACAGTACTTGCACCGATTGTGAACGACTTCCCTAACCTGAAGATTGTTCTAGAGCACATCACAACTGCAGATGCTGCGACTTTCGTGAAGAACGCGAACGACAACGTTGCTGCGACTATCACCGCTCACCACCTGCTTTACAACCGCAACCACATGTTGGTTGGCGGCATTAAGCCACACTTCTACTGCCTTCCTATCCTAAAGCGCAACACGCACCAATTAGCGCTTATCGAAGCGGCAACAAGCGGCAGCAAGAAGTTCTTCTTGGGTACAGACTCAGCACCACACGCCAAAGGCGCTAAAGAATCAGCATGTGGTTGTGCGGGTTCTTACACTGCGCACGCTGCAGTAGAGCTGTACACAGAAGTATTCGAGCTAGAAGGTAAGCTTGAGAACCTAGAAGGTTTCGCGAGCCACAATGGCCCTGACTTCTACGGTATCCCACGTAACACAGACACCATCACTCTAGTAAAAGAAGAGTGGAATGTATCTGAGACAATGCCTTTCGGTTCAGACATTGTTGTGCCCATCCGTGGCGGCGAGACGATTGCTTGGTCTGTAAAATAAACGCTTAGTCGGTAAATAAGCGCTCATATTGAAAAATAAGAGCGTGGTGTTAATTAAACACGACCCATTAGACTAAAAGGGGCACCATAATGATTATGGTGCCCCTTTTTCGTTTCGTGGAGAGAGGGTTTTATTAAGACCAATAATGAGCGATTACTTACCGCGAATTTTCTCTATCACAGTCCAAACAGCAACAACGATCAATCCAGCTAAAACCCCAATCACACCATTCAACAGCGTTGGTACCACCGCGGTTGCAATCGAATGTCCACTGAAGTCCATAATAATCGGTTCAATTAAATGATGAATCGCAGGGACGTTGTGAACCACAATACCGCCACCAACCAAGAACATCGCAGCCGTTCCAACCACCGCAAGCGTCTTCATTAACTTGGGCGCAAATGCGACTAGCCCGTTACCCAGTTGAGTTTTAATGGCACTCCCATTCGATGTTCGCTGGAGATAGAAACCTAAATCGTCCAACTTCACGATCCCAGCAACTAAGCCATAAACACCAATCGTCATCACAACTGCAATCAAACTCACCACAAGAATCTGAGTAACGATACTTGTACCCGTCACGGTACCCAGAGCTATCACGATGATTTCCGCAGATAATATGAAATCAGTACGAATCGCGCCTGCGACCTTTCTCTTCTCATATTCCTCTATGGATTCACCAGTACTCGTATCCTCTCCCTTTTCGTCATCTTGATGAGAATGAGGAAAGAGCTTCTCTAAGATTTTCTCTGCGCCTTCAAAACAAAGAAACAGACCACCAATCAAAAGCAAAGGCATGATCAGCCAAGGAATAAAGGCACTGATCAATAATGCCGCAGGCACCAAAATCAGCTTGTTTTTAAATGAGCCTTTGGCAACCGCCCATACCACTGGGATTTCTCTTTCAGCAGAAACACCGGATACCTGCTGAGCGTTCAGCGCTAAATCATCCCCCAACACACCAGCGGTTTTTTTAGCTGCCACCTTAGACATCAGTGCGACATCATCCAACACGGTTGCAATGTCATCCAGTAGCGTTAATAAACTTGCTCCAGCCATTTTATGGTCTCTTTTAAGGGATTAAACAATTGATAAAATGTAACACCATCAATCCACTCATCAAAGTTATGAGTCTGTAAAAAATAGAGTCACAAGTTGTGTTTTCTATTGCCGTCTCAGCTAGACAGGACTAGTCTGTCTTCATCTTTCACGAACATAAAAGAAGAAGTATAGATGAAAAGTGAATACTCCTACCCAATCGGTGAGCCTGGAAAAAAATGGCAACAAGCAGAACGTCAAGCATGGTTCGCTCAAAGAACGGTTAAGCGTGAATATCAACAAGAAGTTGTGCCAAAAATCCAAGCACTCACAGACCGCTTCGACATCGAACAATACGGCGCGCTGAGCTACGACGAAGCTCGCTTCCCGCTTTTGGCAATCAAAAGCAAAAACTGGGACGAGTCAAAGCCGACGATTCTGGTAACAGGTGGCGTTCACGGTTACGAAACCAGTGGTGTGCATGGCGCTATCAAATTTGCAGCGACCCAAGCAGAGAAATACACGGCGCACTTCAACATTGTTGTCGCACCTTGTGTAAGCCCTTGGGGTTACGAAGTGATCAACCGCTGGAACCCAAATGCTGTCGATCCAAACCGCTCTTTCTACGACGGTACGCCAGCAGAAGAATCAGCAAACCTACGTGCATTAGTCGCTTCTTTACCAGAAGTGTTGGTTCACGTTGATTTACACGAAACAACGGATTCTGACGAAACTGAATTCCGACCTGCACTCGCAGCTCGTGATGGCATTGAGTACATCGAAGGTATGATCCCAGACGGTTTCTACACTGTTGGCGATACTGAAAACCCACAACCTGAATTCCAAGCTGCTGTCATCGCTTCAGTTGAAAAAGTAACCCACATTGCGCCTGCGGATGACGAAGGCAAGATCATTGGTTCAGACGTCACTCAACACGGCGTGATCAACTACCCAATGAAGAAGCTTGGCTTATGTGGCGGCGTGACTGACTGTAAGTACGGTACAACCACAGAGGTTTACCCAGACAGTGACAAAGTAACAGACGAAGAGTGTAATGATGCTCAAGTTGCTGCTGTTGTTGGTGCTTTAGATTACGTTATTCAGCACGAATTGAACGCATAAGCGTAAACCCGCTCATAGCTAGAACCGGGCACCTAGACTAATAACTAAGAGCCAAGAACTAAAAGAGCCACAAATGACTACTCACTTGTGGCTCTTTTTTGTTTCTCTTTCGCTGATGTCTTCTACGGCATAAAAAAGCTCCCTTGCACGCGGTGCAAGGGAGCTTTGAATCTGCTGATTAGAGTAAGTTCCTATCTAGAGGTACTTACTTAGTGGCCGGAGTAACCGTTTCTTGCCCTTTACCGACTTCTGTCAGTAGGCCTTTCAACAAGCTCACACAACCAATCAAAAGAATGATCGTAAACGGCAGTGCTGCAATAATCGTAATAGATTGCAGAGCTTGGATTGATTGAGTACCACCAATCCACAGCATCACCATCGCGATAGCACCTGAGATAACCGCCCAAACGACTTTCTGTTTCACTGGCACTTCTAATTTACCACCCGCCGTCATGCCATCGATAACGATAGAACCTGAGTCCAACGTTGTAACGAAGAACACGATGATCAGCGCGACTGCGAGAACAGACAGAATGCTACCGAACGAGTAAGCATCTAGCATGTAAAACAAGCTTAGAGATACATCTGTAATGCCTTGGTCGAGGCCAAGTTGCCCCACCTGATTAATCACTTGCTCGATAGCTACGCCACCGAAGATAGACATCCAAGCTGAAGTCACCAATGTTGGGATAATCAATACGCAAAGTAGGAATTCACGAACCGTACGGCCTTTAGAAATACGCGCTACGAACATACCGAAGAAAGGTGCATACGCTACCCACCATGCCCAGTAGAACACAGTCCAACCATGCAGCCATGTTGTGTCTTCACGACCCGCACTTTGGCTCAAAGCTACGATATTTTTCACATAGCCCGTTGCCGCCGTTGCCATTGAATCAAGCACAGTTGTGAAGTTCAATACAGCGATAAGACCAAGGAATATGAATACAATAACCATGTTCAGGTTACTTAGGAACTTAACACCACCGTCCATACCACGTAGTACAGAGATGATCGCCAAGCCCATGATCAGAACGATGATAGATTGCTGAAGGAAGATGTTGTTTTCCAAGCCGAACACGTGGCTAATACCACTTGCTGCTTGTGTACCACCTAAGCCCAATGAAGTCGCAAGGCCAAACAGAGTAACCAGTACGGTTAGTACATCGATTACATCACCAGTTTTGCCCCACACACGCTCACCCAGAATTGGGTAAAACACAGAACGCATTGATAGCGGTAAGCCTTTGTTATAAACAAAGTACGCCAGACAAAGCGCCGTCATGCCATAGATAGCCCATGCATGAAAACCCCAGTGGAATACGGTTGCGCCTAGCGCCAGTTCACGACCAGCGGCTGTGAAAGGTTCTGCGTCTAATGGCGTTCCGAACCAGTTAGTGAAGAACGCAGTTGGCTCTGCAACACCCCAGAAGATAAGTCCAATACCCATACCTGCTGCGAATAACATCGCAATCCAAGATGACATTGAATAGTCCGCCGTCGCGTCTTCGCCACCTAAACGGATTTTACCCAACGGTGAAAAAGCAAGAACAACAGCAAACGCTAGCATGATGTTAGCTCCCCACATAAACAGGAAGTCAAACTTTGATAGAACAGCACCCTTAATAGAATCAATTGCAGCTTTAGCATCTGCAGGAGGAAGAGCAAGAAGAGTGATGATGAAGAGAAGAGATAAGCCAACTGAGGCTACGAAAACTGTGTTATGGACATCCATGCCCCATTTACTGACGTTGTCTTGACCAACTTGATAGTCAGTAGAATCAATACTGTACTTTTTTGATTTAAAACTCATAAATTATGATGTTCGCATATCCGATTCAACGAATATAAGGACGCTCTCCGTATCCAATTACTACTTGATTGGCTCGCCGAACCGCCTAAATAAAAGGCAATAAAAATCACAATAGTTAGTGACAAATGGACTTACTGGCTCAATCCCAAGGCGCACATTATAGCACAGTTCAAAGCATTTTGACTGAGTTTTAGCTCAATAGTCGCCCAAACCACCGTTGACAATGATAGTTAACCTAATAAAAACAGAATAAAACAAAAGAACAAAATTATTTAAATACAACAACTTAAATCAAAACCACACACTGTAACGTCACATCCAAAATTTCTGCATATAATTTTGACAATCGCCCAATTTACTTATAGCTCTAATAAAAAAGCCCCGCTATAGGGGCGGGGAAAGTTACCAAAGGTAAAAGAGAAATCAGTGCTCAAATGTCAGTGTTGCGTCTCACAGATCAGCACTGCACATTTCAAAGACAGTTCGTTAGATTGCGAAACAAAAACCTAGGTTATAGTCTTCACCATTTTTCGCCGTGAACTCTTTGTCTTCACTTGATGCATTCGGGCGGCCACTTTCATCGCCTTTTACTAAGCTCACCCAGTGACGGATGCCAGAAGAACGGCTCGCCTCAGTTTGACCAAACATGGTGCACGTCTCTAATTGGATATCTTGAATATCAACCAACTCCAGACGGCCTGTGCCTTTACGAGCGCCGATTGTCACTTCAACGTGCGTACCGCTTTCATCACGGAATAGGATTGCTGAAGGCTTAGATTTATCACCTGTGTAAGCTACAAAGTGTTTAGCGCGTTTTAGGCCGGTGTGCTCACCGTTTTTGAAGTAAACCTGAACATGTCGGTAATCAATCTCGTAGCTCACCGCGTCTTCGTGTGAACCCGCCTCAAGAGGAAATAAAGTATCAAGCAACTGTTTCGCCATTTTTTGTTTTTCGAGTTGCTTGTCTGCTTTCACCATTTCGACGGCAAAGACAGCTTCAGCAATAAATGTTGAATGGTTTCTGTGAAGTTCTGTTTTGTCTAGTGTCAGCATATTCATAGTCTATCCCTCGTACGGCTTTAAATTTCATTTAGGTCAAACATCCCAATAGACCCTTTTCAAAATTGTTCTTTACTGTGTGGTTTCCATGTTTTTCATACTACTGTTATTTTTGAAACAATTTCACAACAAAAATTACACAGTGTGAATTTTACTAAATTGCTTTTTTACACAAACCGGCATTTCGAGCCCCCAGCCCTTTATTTAACTGGGTTGAGGGTTCCGTAGAAACGCGTTTACGTGTTGTTTGAATTTGTGTAATAACCCACCCCAACCAACTTATTGTCGATAACTCGATAGTAAGTGTGCTTAGTTTCCACTTTGCTCGACAGCGGATTTAACCATCGATAGGTGTAAACGCCACGACCATTTTCTTTGGCTAGATTTAACATCTCAGTGAGAATCGGTTTATCGTCAGGACTTAGAATCTCGCTGTGCGAACGCCCAACTAGCTCAGGAGAGACCCCATGCGCCAGCAACTTTCCAGAGCTCATATCCATCACAAACACATACAAATCCCCTTCTACAAAGCTGCCATCGGCATCATTAAACTCATTTAGGCTCTCTTGTTCTGACTCCACTATCGCGGTCATCGCTCTCGCCAGTAAATTCTTTGCTTCGACCGCACTGGAACGTTCAGGGTAATAACCGACAGCGACAATCACATCACCCACACGTTCAAAGAAAGTCGTTTTCGGCTCACCCATTCGATCGGTCGGATTGGTCCAGTGATACTTCACTTCACCAAAACCCTTGTGGACCGCTTTGGTGATCATTTCACGGAAAAAAGGATTGCCGTAAACGTCTTGGGTATCCAACACACTGTCGCCTACCAGCACCATGGAAGAGCCGCCACTGGCAAGGAATTGGCCATCAATACCAAGAGCAAACACATAGAGCTCACCGTCTATATATTCGGCATCACTCATGAAGTCTTTCACGCTGTCGTCACCTTCTTTTTGAACGTGCACCACCGCTTTCGCAAGCAAGGTTTTAGCTCTTCTTTCAGCGTCACTGACCACATGTGGCTCAGAAATATCGAGCACATTGACTGGCTTAATCTCTTTCTCGACTTCTGAATGCTCTGCACGCAATCCAATGCCGCTGACCACAGCAAACAAGGCGCAGCCAATAAGGATTATTCTGGATAGATTCATCGTTGTGTCTCCTAATAGCCGACTAAGGACGGTAGCCAAAGCGTGATTTGTGGGAAGAAAGCGATAACGAAAACGCCCACGACAGATGCAAGTACAAAGGGATGGATCTTCGCGGTGATCTGCTCAACCGTAGAGCCACCAATCCCCGAGGCGACAAAGATATTTTCCCCAAGCGGCGGCGTTGCAAAACCTATCGATAAGGTACACACCACCACGATGCCCACGTGAGTTGGATCAGCGCCCAGCATGTACATGATTGGCAGTAACACTGGCACGATGATCATGATCGCCGCTAAGGTTTCCATAAACATGCCGATGAACAACAACAAGGTAATGGTTAGCGCCCACACCATGTACATGTTGTCGGTAAAACTGAGTAATGATTCAGCCACGACAACCGGGATCTTTTGCTCGATCAACAAGCGTCCAAATACTGTTGCTGCAAAGAGGATCAACAACACACGTCCGGTGATCCATGTCGTGGTCGATAGAGATTTCATCACACTTTTGAACGATAACTCTCGGTGAATAAACACCCCGACAAACAGTGAATAGAAGATAGCCACAACCGCCGACTCTGTTGGTGTGAACATGCCGCTGTAGATGCCTCCGAGAATCAAAAACGGAGCCAGTATCGACCAGATACCACGACGCAAAGAGTGTCTTACTTCGCCAAATGACCAGTTTTCAGTCAGCCCTTTGTAACCTTCACGTTTAGCAATAAAGTAGTTAGTGACCACTAGCGTCGACGCCATAATGAAACCCGGCACAACCCCAGCAACAAACAGTTTTGGAATAGATAAAGAGGCAAACTGTCCGTGTTGAGCAATGGCCTCTGGCGGTGCCATCAATCCCATTGCGGAGATACCGAAAATAACTAGCGGGATGGATGGCGGAATAATGATACCCACCCCCCCTGAAGCGGCAGTCACCGCGGAGGCGTAGCTCTTATCGTAATCTCGCTTAACCATTGCTGGTACCATCAACATACCAACCGCAGCGGTCGTGGCTGGGCCTGAACCCGATATAGCTCCAAAGAAAAGGCAGGCCATTACCGTTGCAGCGCCAAGGCCACCCGTCACAGGGCCGGCTAAGCTCTCGGCTATATCCACCAATCGTTTGGAGATACCCGCCGCCTCCATCAATGCACCCGCAAGAACAAAGGCCGGCAGCGCCATTAATGGGAAGTTACCCACCGAAGTAAACGCGATTTGTACTAACGCAATGGGATTTTTGTAGAGCAACATATAGGCCGCCATTGAAGCGCCGGCCAGTGATACTGTGATTGGTGCGCCTAGGATTAAAAGCGTTAAAAAGCCACCAAATAAAATTAGAGTTAAATAGGATTCCATTATTACATCTCTCTATTACGACTATTCTCGGCGTTGTTGCCTAAATCAATTGAACCTTTTTCGAGTCCTGCGATCTGATCCT
>NZ_JBGOOD010000099.1:0-9376 GCF_041439475.1 Vibrio sp. 1S139 | reverse complement strand
CCAGCTAAATATCCGTTTAGATTCAAACAGTAATGCTTATCCGAACGGCATTGCTTCAATATTGAGTGCCTTTATGTCTGAAACGACATCTTGAACGTCGATCGTCTGAATAAACGTATCGCCAGTGTTCGAAACCTTAATCTTATAGGTGAGTTTGTTATTGAGTTGATAGTTCGTCTTATCGACCGAAACAACAACATCATGTTGGTACACACCGCGCTGAATGGATTCTGTATTTGATTCAATAGCATCCAACAGTCCAGTGCTCGCACTTGCGACGTTATCAATCGTACCGGCTGCGTCAGCAGAAACGGTGGCGACCATGGTGTAGGTCACCGACCCACCAGCCGCAATACGCACACCTGATGCATCTAAGTTTCCGAAGCGACTGTAATCACCTGGAGATGAAAGGAAGGAGGATTGCGCTTGAGTCGAGACTTGCGAGAACGCGTTGACATTATTCCCTTGGTCATCTGTCGTTAAGATATTTAACAGCTCATCTTTAACGTCCAACTCAGCGATAGCTTTATCCGACTCATTCGTTAAAACAAGCGTATAAGCCACCTCTTGGTCGTTGTCGTAAGACGCGCTGTCAACAGACAGATCCATAACAAGACCCGTTGTGTCCGCATAGTAGGCAAATGGAAACAATAGAATGGATAAGAAAAAGGCAAGATTGTATCTGAACATTAACGCGCACTTCACAGTAGATTGACAAGCGTCTAGGCAAAAAGCCATAGATTTGACGTCACTAATTTGGCACCTAGCCTGTTAGGGACATGCGCAACATACAGTTCAAATAATCCGAACAATTAACATCCGTAAAAAACAAATCACTGAAGATGTTAAATAGAGAGTCTGATGTCTAAATTAGAATCAAAACATTGAGTTAATTATCAGAAGGTTAATGTTTTAATGAGTGAGTTTTCACAGTTGTTACGTAACTTCAGAAAGGAACTTCAATTTACACAAACAGAGTTTGCAACCTACTTAAATCAGCTGGACGATGAGTTTATTGCGGTTGACGTCGTAACGATAAATCGTTGGGAAAACAGACAGTAAGGTAAAGCCTAGTACATACAAAGCACTCAAGATCTTACAGCACCTTGGCGGAGATTTGTTTGAGACAATAAAGAGCTTTAAGTCCGAACAAAAAGACACACTAATCGAACTGTTTTTAAACGAATCCTATGGCTCATTTCAAAGTAGAATTTCAGCTCTATCAGGCCTGAATCAACAACAAGGCGAACGCAACTTTAAGTCACTGCCTTTAATGTCAGAGCCGTGTGACACTGGCGTTATCGACAGAATCAAACTACTTTCTAAATTCACAAAAGTCGATATTTCGCCATTGGACCAAATTGATTTATATCTCTACTACTGTGAGAAAAAAGCACATGGTCACAAACTGATCAATGTAGATGGTGACATTGTGAGTCACAACGTAGGCTTTTTCTTTGAAGACCATCAATTTGAGACATTAAAAACTCAAGAGCTAGATCTAAGAATGGCCTGCTCTTTAAATTCAAGCAAAAGCATAAATTATTTTAATATAAACTCACACTCAGAGACAAAAGATCATGTTATTGAGCATATAGTTTCAGATATACAGTTACTTTCTCAGAACAAAAACATTAAAAAATATTCTGTTTTAGTAAAAGACCCCAACATGATGAAACTCTTGAAGGGCGTGGGGTTTGAAGTATTTAAATTTTCAGAACCTTCTGCTAAAAAATGTAATATTACATTCAAAAATAAATATTATAGCTACTGTATATTAACGATTGATAAAATAGACTATCTGACGAATCGGAACGTAATGTCACTAATCAAAGATGAATATTCTACCATGATGAAATTTCCGCAATTACTGCGCGAAGCGCGCAAGAAATTGAAGTTAACGCAAAAGGATTTTGCGGCATACATTAATCACTTAGATGGTGAATTCAGCTCTGTAGATGTCGTAACGATAAATCGATGGGAAAATAGCAAAGTAAAGCCAAGTAATTACAAAGCCCTAAAGCTACTGGACTGCCTTGGTCTGGACTTGTATACAACGTTGAAATCCTTTGATTCAGAAGATAACGAAGACAGTGCATTACTTGAAGACTTCCTTCGTGAGAGGTTCTTTTCGTTTCAAAGCCGAATATCGTCTATCACTAAAGGGGAAATAGAAGAAGGCTGCGACTGTCAGATCATGCCACTAATGACAGATCAGAATGACAAATCAGTAATAGATAGAATAAAGCTGATTTCACAATATACAAAGGTGGCTCCTTCAGCTCTTGATACTATCGACCTGTTTCTCTATTGCAGTGAAAAAAAGGCGCATGGCAGAAAAATGGTCGATGTTAATGGCGATATTGTTAGTCATAGCCTAGGTTTTTTCTTCAACGAAGAGGTATTCGAGCAATACCAAAATAAACATCTACATATTAAGCAAGCCTGCTCTTTAGATTCTAATCATAACTTAAATTACATTGTGGTTAGCGGTCACTCTGAGAAGCGTGAACAATCTATTGCGAACCTGATTTCCGATATGAAGCTTCTTGCAAGAAATACTAAGATTAAAAAGTATTCCATGATCATAAAGAACCCAAGTGCATTGGAACTTATGAAGAACATCGGATTTGAAATATGGAAGTTTTCAGAACCAACAGAACCAACAGAACAAAAGTCGAACATCACCTTCAAAAACAAAAACTACCGCTATTGCGTACTGACTATCGACAAGATCGAATTACTGAGTAATAAACATGTTATTTCTTTTATTAGTAAATATGGTTAAGCACCGGATTTTACCAACGATAGAAAGCTTATACTAAATTCTGCTTAAGCTTTTCTTCCAACGCTTGGATACACAGCTTGATGGCGATAGGCGTATTTGAAGCAAATGGGTTTAGCGCATAAACCGTGTTGGTGGGTAATTCAAAGCTTGGCAGCACGTCGACAACATCACCAAATAACTGAGGAATGCAGAAATCTGGAATCACACCGATACCAACACCTGATTTAATCAGTGCAAGGCAACTGTGGAACGAATTGGTGACGCAACTAGCTTGCTGTTGGTAGACAAAGTCCTGCTCAGTTTGAGAACTAAAATGATGAGTCACCTGCTTTCCCTGCCAAGAGTTTGCAATGTAAGGAATCGATTCAAGCTCACGTTTACGCATGCTTTCAACGCCACATAACACATCTTTAAACTCACCTAAACGCTTTTGCTTTAAGTTACTGTCACGAGAACTGCCCACTCGTACCGCGAGATCAATATCGTGCTCCATGAAGTCTAAATGCTGATCGTCGCTTATCAGTTCTGGCTTTAACTTCGGATATTGTTTCATCAGATCGGCAATAACAGGCGCTACCAATAAATCCATCAAGGCATTCGGAGCTGTGATACGAATCCGGCCTTGTGGCTCTTCTAGCTCGGCTTTTGCCATATCCCAAGCCGATTCAGCGATCACATTGATGTCTTTGCAACTCAAATAAAAGCGCTCACCCATGCTTGTCAAAGTTTGTCTTCGTGTTGTGCGTTTAAGGAGAGAGGCGCCTAACTCTTGTTCTAGAATTTTGAGATGTTGACTGACGACAGATTTAGACAACTCTAACTTTTCAGCCGCAGCCGAGACTGAACCCTGATCTACGATATGAGCGAAAATCGACATCTGCTTTAGCTTACTCATCTTATTGTTCTCTTTTTACAAACAGTATTTTCCATTATCTCTGTTTTTAAAATCAATTTCCAAGACTAAACTCAATTCAACTTATCGAAATACCAAATAAAAAAGACAGTGCTCGAAACAAGACTGTTATGGAGAAAGACAATGTTAGACAACCAAATTTTAGAAGCATGTAAGCAAGGCATTAACGCGTGGCAAAAGGCTTTCAACAACCAAGATGCGAAAGGTTGTGCCGATCAATATACTAAAAGCTGTGTAATGGAAGCGCGTCCATTTGGTACTTTTGAAGGTCATGAAGCGATTCAAGCATTTTGGCAAAACATCATCGACCAAGGTTTCAAAGACGTTGATTACACCGATGTAAAATGGGAAGAGCACCCAGACGGCGGTTACATTCTTACCGCGAGTTGGACAATGAACAAAGCGTTTGGCGTTGTACATCATGAACACTGGGCACTTGAAGCCGATGGCTGCGCTCGCTTAGTCAGCGACAACTTCGAAGTTCAAGGCGAACGCTAGAGCTGTAATTAACAGCTAGAAGCTCAAAAATAGAAACAGAAAACAAAAAGCCAGCAATCCAAATGGACTGCTGGCTTTATAATGTTCACTCTTGTCGCCCTTTCACTTGGTTTGAAGGTGATTGAGTGACTCTACACAATCACTCAACACGCTCATCATTTCAAATCAAAGTGTCTGGTAAGACAGAACAAATACAAGTCAAAGTTACAGTGCTGCTTTCTTCGCTTCTGTAATCCAACCATCGAACGTGCTTTGGTTCGCTTTGATCCAACCGTTTACGTGCGCTTCGATATCCGCAGAGCTGTTCTTACCTTTACTCATCATCATGTTCTGAGCGCTTACATCATTGATGTTAAGTTTGATGATTTCAAAAAGCTTCGCTGCTGATGGGTTGTTCTTAGCAAACTCTTTATTCGCAATAATGCGCATTGAGTTCATTTCGAAGCCGTAGTTTTTGCCGTTAGATAGCGTCGTATCCACGTTCGAACGCTCGCCAGGAAGTGCTGAGAAAGGAACTTCTAACCAAACTACATCTTCGTTAGGCACCAATACGCCACTTACCCAGTAAGGTGTCCACGTGTAGTAAAGGATTGATTCACCCTTTTGGTAACGAGAAATTGTATCTGCAATGATTGCAGCGTAGTTACCTTGGTTGTGAGTTACCGTATCGTCCAGTTTGAACGCTGAAAGTTGGTGTTCAATCACCATCTCACAACCCCAACCTGGGTTACAGCCTGTTAGGTCTGCTTTGCCATCACCGTCCGCATCAAACAGCTTCGCGATTTTTGGATCAGTTAATTGACCAATGTTGGTGATGTTGTACTTTTCAGCCGTTTTCTTATCAATTAGGTAACCTTGAGCAGCGCCGCTTACATATTGGCCTTCACGGTAGAATTTCTCATCACCACCTGCCATTGTGTATTTATCAGCATGAAGCGGGAACCAACCTACCGTTAGGAACGTTGCGTCACCCTTTGCAATCGAGGTGTAGCCTACGTTGTAGTCCACTTCTTGAGTTGATTTCACGTCATAACCCAGTTCTTCTAGAGCACGGTTAACGATCAATGTTTGGAATGTCTCTTCCGCTACAGACGATTGAACAGGCTGAACTGATACGCCATCACCCGGTAGGCTTGCTGCCCACACGTTAGTCGATACCGCTAATGTAGAAACGATGCTTACTGCGAGTTTACTCTTCCATGAATTATTCATTGGTGTTTTTCCTTAATTGAAGTTCTGATTTGTTACCGCGATTAAGTACATTCAGTACAAGGGAAACAGGTCCCATGCGATACCAGCGTAATTTTGTATTACCAGCATTGACACCCAGTACTTGGGTGATTCTGTCTAATAAGATGGCTAAGATAACGATGCCTAAACCACCAACAGCGGCCAGTCCCATATCCAAACGGCCAATACCTCTCAGTACCATTTGACCTAAACCACCTACCGCAATCATTGATGCGATAACCACCATCGATAACGACAACATCAGTGTTTGGTTCACGCCCGCCATGATAGTTGGTAATGCAAGTGGCAGTTGAATTCGGTAAAGCATCTGCTTTTTGCTTGCACCGAATGAGTGACCCGCTTCGATCAATTCTTCCGGAACTTGCTGAATACCCAAGATGGTCAAACGAACAACAGGAGGAAGTGCGAATATGATGGTCACCACGACACCCGGAACGTTACCGATACCAAACAACATGACGATCGGTACTAAATAAACGAAGGCTGGTGTGGTTTGCATAGCATCCAAAATTGGGCGCACGAATTTAGCCGCCGTGTTACTTCGAGCGAGCCATATCCCCATGGGTAAGCCAATCAATAGGCAGAAGAATACGGATGTCATGACCAGTGACAATGTGGTCATTGCTTCAGACCAAGCGCCAATCAAGCCAATGAAAGTCAAAGATACGGCCGTTGCAACGCCAAGCTTCAAGTTTGAAAACTGCCATGCCACTAGAAACAAGATGATCAACATGAATGGTGCTGGCGTAGACACCAACGCCGTTTCAAATGAACTTAGGATAAAATCGATAGGCACACGGATTGCCTGGAATAATGGGCGTCCGTGCTCAACTAACCAATTCAGTCCAGACTCAACCCAAGTGTCAACAGGCAGCACAGCCTCTGCAAAAGGGTCAAGTGGATCAAAAGGTGTCGTTTCAACGGTTTCGCTGCTTAACCAATCCGCTGACGGTGAGGTATCAGCGGATTGACCCCAAGGATCACTTGCAGGTTGAGCTGGAGGAGCCGATTGAGACCATGGGTCATTATTTGTTTGTTCAGACGACATGATCTACCCCTTATCCAATGTTTGTAACAGTCGTGACTTAGTCACCACGCCAAAGTAATTACCTTGCTCATCCACAACAGGCACTGAGTAAGGCACACCACCAACTAGGCCAAGCACATCATTGATTGGTAAATCAGGGTTCAGCGTTAGTCCATCATCGAGCTGTGCGCTGATGAGTGATTTGTTCTCTTTGTGGGCTTTACGAAGCGAGTCGATAGAGACAATGCCGGAGTAACGGCTGCTCTTCTCAACTACGATGCCGTACTCGCGGTCGTTATCCATCAAAATTTGTAGAGCGGACGCTGGGCCATCGTGTTCTGATTTTTTAAATACCGCAGCTGGCTTCTTACGCGCAATGTCTTTCACAGTAAGTACGCTTGCTACGTTCACACCACGGAAGAAAGCTTCGACATAATCATTCGCTGGGTTACTAAGAATATCGTCTGGAGTACCGACTTGAACCACTTCGCCATTTTGCATAATCGCAATTCGGTCACCGATACGCATCGCTTCATCCAAATCATGCGAGATAAAAACAATGGTTCGTTTATCGTCATTTTGAAGGCGAATAAGCTCATCTTGCATTTCAGTACGAATCAAAGGATCGAGCGCCGAGAACGCTTCGTCCATCAACAAGATATCTGGGTCACATGCTAGTGCACGAGCCAAACCAACACGCTGCTTCATACCACCAGACAACTCATCTGGGTAAGATTCTGAATATGCGCCAAGGCCAACACGCTCAAGTGCTTCAAGTGCTGATTGCTTTCGTTGTTCAACTTCAACACCCGCAAGCTCTAGACCAAACGCGGCATTCTCGATAACCGTCATATGCGGCATCAAAGCGAAATTTTGGAAAACCATGGAGATGTTGTTGCGGCGAACTTCGCGGAGTTCATCTTCTGAGATGTGGGCAATGTCTTTGCCTCGAAGAAGCACATTGCCTTTGGTAGGTTCGATCAAGCGGTTAAGAAGGCGTACTAGGGTTGATTTGCCAGATCCTGACAGTCCCATTATGACGAAAATCTCGCCTTTTTGAATACTAAGAGAAACATCGTTAACGCCGATCGTTAGTCCTGTCTCTTCGAAAACTTTATCTTTATTCGCGCCTTCATTAATCATTGTAAAAGCACGATCGGTGTCTTCACCAAACACCTTGTACAGTCCCTTAACTTCCAGTATGGGATCCATGTAATCTAATCCTTTCTCAGTTATTTAAACTTAAAAATGGTTATTTAAACCCGAAAAACAATTAGCACTCTAAGCAATTAACACATGTAAATCAAGGAGCTTCGTTCGGTAAAACAAGGAAATAGACCGAAACCAGACCAGTGACAGCGCGGTCAGAAAACAAGCGAAATCACAACAAATCACTGATAATTAAAGGGATAAGTTAGACAGATGCACGACCGGTATTATGTACTACTTAGTCGTAGATTATTGAATATTAATTTCACATTAGAGTAATTAATAGGCTGAATGAACTAACAAAAGCCACAATTAGTTCGTGCACAAATAATTCGAATACGAACTATTTATTAAGCTTTCATGATGTTTCCGAGGCGAAAGTTCGCTCGGTAACAAGGATAAGATCGACTCTCAATCTCTACCTAAAAACCAAAGGTCAACCGTCTAAAGTCAGCGAGTTGAAATCAACCTTTTAGACCAAGAATTTTAATACATCACACCAACTGTGATACTTGCTGCAAACTGTCAATTGGTGATTATCTAAGCTGGGTTTCAACTTGTAGAGTGCTCATTGCTGAGCCATTCTTTATAGAAGAAATAAGCATTTCCCCGTGACGAAATAGAGAAAAAGACAAGGAATTCGAATGATAAAAATGTTGGTGTGTGACTTTGACGGTACGCTTGATGGAGGCTCATCTCACGGTGTTAACCAGCTATTTGATTACCTCACAGAACAACCTGATATTCGCTTTATCATCGCGACAGGAAGAACATTACCTTCAATTCGAATGGGTTTAGAATCGGATAACTACCCGAAGCCACACAGTATTATTAGCGATGTGGGCACCAAAATTCATCATGTTCATTCCCAAAAACCAGACCATGTTTGGCATAACCAACTGGAAGCTTCTTGGAACAAAACAAAGGTAGAGACGGCTCTCGCACCCCTTGATTTTATGGGTGAGCGCATAGAAAACCATCAAGGCGATTACAAGATCACCTTTGAAGGAAAGCTTTCAGAGCCTCAACACGAACTGATTGAATCTAGCTTGGAGATGCACGGATTAGATGTTCACCTTACTTACTCTCATGATTGGTACTTAGATATCACACCAAAAGGCGTTAACAAGGCGACTGCGATTCACCACCTACTCGAACAACACGATTTGAACGTTGCAGAAGTGTGCGTCGCAGGTGACTCAGCTAACGACACCTCAATGCTCACCATTGAAGGCGTAAACTCGATACTGGTTGCTAACCATTACCCAGAGGTTGCTCACCTATCGGATAGAGACAACGTATACACGAGTAGAGCAACACATGCTGAGGGTGTCTTAGAAGGCCTTAAATACTGGCAAGGGCGTGCAGCAGCGGGTAATTAGAAATAAGTAGAGGTGACCGACTGCTCCCTGCTTCCTATCCTTATTTCCAACCGGGAAGCCAATGATCCTTGTCGGTGAGATCCCGCCAGTTGATGTCTTCCTCTCGTTTGGTCATCACCGCTTCTATCAAACAACGAATAACCTCCCCTTCTTCAAACTCTACCTCTGTGACCATAAAGTGTTTTTCTTTCTTTACAGGGCTAACGGCCGTCCATTTACTGCGAAGTAGTTTCTTTGGATTGATTCGATTCATGGTAAGCGTCTTTAAATCGACACATTCAATCATCGAAACGAACGTCGTAACCTTT
>NZ_JBGOOD010000098.1:0-9469 GCF_041439475.1 Vibrio sp. 1S139 | reverse complement strand
TGGCGGTATCTGTGTTGAGGCTTGAAAGTCAATGAGTCGATTTAAAGACGCTTACTTTCAATCGAGCTAACAACACAACATCAAATTAGAACGCGTAGTTTGCGTCAATCAGTTCGCTAACTTCCACTTTGCTTACTTCAGCACGAGCTTCAAGCCATTGAGCAACTTGCAGTTGTTCTGCTTCTGTTACTGAACGGTAGCGCTCAATTGAGCATAAGAAACCTTCAAACAGCTCAAGGCCGCCGCCACCAAAGCACAGACCGATGCTGTCGATGAAATCAATGAACTCATCAATGAACACATCGTATTGATCAAAATCAGTAATCGATGTCTTGCAGCTTACTTCAAAACCCAGAATCGCGAATTCACCTAGGTATAGCTTTTTGCGTAGGCGACGATTTTTGTTTTCGATTTTATCTAATTTCATAACTGCCTCTCTTTTCGTTTGATAAAGCATTTATACACAGTTCCACATCAATCCCCAAGAGTTTTGTATTACACAAGGGTGTTAATGGCAAAAATCGTGCTACAGAAACAAAACCTTAATCAAATCTATAAAAATCTGTCACTTAACTGCTTCACGATTAGTCACACATTGACCCAACTTATTAACCAATTAGTTAGTAGGTGGGTAAGTCATGAATAACGAATAATAAAATCAGCCAATAGGAAGCAGTAAAGATGAGCAAGGAAACATTTGATAGCACTCGTTTTAATAAGAGCAAAAACAAACCCTTCGAAGAAGTTTTAGATGCGAACCTTTCAAGAAGAAATGTTCTCAAAGGCGGTTTAGGCATCAGTGCAATGACGGCGTTTGGTGCTTTTGGTTTAGCAGGCCACAGCACAGCGCACGCGGCGACAGCATCATTTAGCGCACCGCAAAAAAGCACTGCTACACTTGCATTCGAATCGGTTAAAGGCTCACTGACAGACAGTGTCGTTGTGCCAAAAGGCTATACAGCACAAGTATTGGTTCCTTGGGGTACTCCACTTAACAAGCAAGGCAATGCTTGGTTAAAAGATGGAACCAACAACGCACAAGATCAAGCAAACTCACTGGGCATGCACCACGACGGCATGCACTTCTTCCCGCTTAATGGCAACAGCAACGACGGTTTGTTGGTGATTAATCACGAATACATCGACCAAAAAGCACTGCACGCTAATGGTCCTACATACGATGAAGGCAACCGCCCTAGCCTTGATGAAGTACGTAAAGAGATCAACGCACACGGCGTGAGTGTGGTTCGTGTAAAACTTGAAGGCAACCAATGGGTGATGGTCGATAACGATCCTCTGAACCGCCGCTACACAGGCGCGACCGTAATGGATCTGTCTGGTCCTGTTGCACACAGTGAATTTACCAAAACCAAGTTCTCACAAGACGGCAGCCAAGCTCGTGGCACCTTGAACAACTGTGGTAATGGCTACACACCATGGGGCACTTACCTAACGTGTGAAGAAAACTGGCCGGGTTATTTCGTTAACAAAGGCGAGACAACACCAGCGCAAGAACGTATTGGTATCGCTACCGACAAAACACGTTACGGTTGGGACACGCTTTCTGGTGACAAACAAGAACGCCTAGACGAATTTGCTCGCTTTGACGTAACACCAACAGGTGAGTCAGCAATGGACGATTACCGTAACGAAGCACACGGTCACGGCTACATTGTTGAAATCGACCCATACACAGCAAACTCTCGCGCTAAGAAACGTTCTGCACTGGGTTGTTTCCGTCACGAAGGCTGTACGTTTGGTAAGTTGACCGAAGGCGAGCCAATCGTATTCTACTCTGGTCACGATTCTCGCTTTGAATACCTATACAAATTTGTTTCTGAAGAGAAATGGGACCCGCGTGACGCAGAACCGAGTAATCGCCTAAGTGCGGGTGACAAGTACATGGATAAAGGCACGCTGTATGTGGCTAAGTTCAACGATGACGGTTCAGGTACGTGGCTACCACTAACGTTGGGCAGCAAGACTACAAACGGCGGCAAGCTAGGTGATTCATTTGACTCTCAAGCAGCGCTTATCATCAATACAGCGGGCGCTGCCGACCTTGTTGGTGCAACGCCAATGGATCGCCCTGAATGGTGCTCTGTTGACCCAATGACGGGTACGGCTTACCTAACGCTGACTAATAACAACAAGCGTAAAGAAGCGAACTCTGCGAACCCTCGCGTAGACAACAAGTTCGGTCATGTTATCCGTTGGGATGAAGGCAAAACGGCAGGCGAGTTCGATTGGGATATCTTCGTATTTGGTTCACCAGCAGTGGAAGACAAGTCTATTAACCGCTCTGGTCTAACAGACATGAACCAATTCGCGAGCCCTGACGGCTTAGCGTTTGATGCTCGTGGCATCTTGTGGATTCAGACAGATAACGGCGCAGACGAAGTAACTGGCTACACCAATGACCAAATGCTGGCAGTGGTTCCATCTCAGTTAACGGATGACAACGGCAACAGTGCGGTGATTGATGCAAACAACCAAGCACAGCTTAAACGCTTCTTTGTGGGTCCAAACGGTTGTGAAGTGACTGGCTTTACCATCAGCCCAGATTTCAAATCACTGTTTGTGAACATTCAACACCCTGCAAACTGGCCATCGTCTGAAGATGCAACAGCACAAACTCAAGGCAATGTTCGTCCAAGAGCATCTACGGTTGTGATTCGTCGTGAAGACGGCGGTGAAATCGCGGTTTAATACGCAAATCTAGCTAAGATCAGAAACATTTCTGTTATCTAATTTCTGTTCGCTAGCTCAGTAAAATCAAAAAGAGCGATAAGGCCAAATGCCCTATTGCTCTTTTTATATTCTATGCATTCTTCGGTTTAAGTAAGGAACCAAGCCTTAAAAACTTATCATCATCCAAAGAGCTCGTCATACCAAGCTCTAGTCATCCTCGAGAAGGAGGGACGACTGAGTCGGAGATCTCTAACCGTTATCGCTTTTCAGAATTAACTCACGAACAGCCACACACCAACACCCATCATCAACGTACCAGCAATACGGTTCATCAACTTAACGTTATCCGCCTTGCCGAGCATATGTTTTAAGCTCTTACCGCCGGTCGCGTATAAAGTCATGCAAACAAACTCAGAAACCAGAATGATCGACACGAGAATGAGTAACTGCGGTGCTAAGTCTTTATTGCTGTTAATAAAAGGAGGCAGCAAAGAAATCATAAACGCCCAGCCTTTTGGGTTCGCATTTGCAGTGACAAAACCTTGAACCACCAAGTCCCAATCATTGCTGACTTTTGTTGTTTGGTTGTCAGTGCTGATCGCCAGTTTGCCTCTTGAACGCCACATCTGAACGCCCAAATAGAACAAGTAAGCTGCGCCAACAAATTTGAAGCCCGTAAATAGCCACGGGTAGTTCAACATGATAGATGCAATACCCAATACCGCAGCAATAGAAACCACTGCAACACCAGCCAATTCACCGATCATCATCCATAATGTACGCTTGTATCCAACACTCATTCCTAGCGTCAACGCCAAAGTCATACACATGCCGGGCGTGATTGACACAAAGAAAAATGTGGGAATAAAAGCCCAAAGTAGTGCGCTATCCATATTATTACCTTATCGACTTATTTTTATTTAATAGTTCTTGTTTCTTGATCGGGCTTGAAATGAAGCGAGGTTGAAACGAAGCAGTAATGACAATAAACAATATTGCGATCAATACAAACAAAAAGAGCCACATAACAGTGGCTCTTTTTCATTACCAACCGTAATTTTACTTACGACGGTTTTTAATTCGCTTCATCATAGTCAAACGACGTTCAGCGCTTGCTTGATCTTGTGGCTCTTCGTTCGCGTTGTTCTTACGACCCTGACGGTTTTTGTAAGCCGATTTAGTGTTCAGCTTCTCGATGTAAGCATCACGTTTCTTCGGTTCGTAACCCGGTTGTTCAACACGGCGAATACGTTGTTGAATCAGTTTTTCAACTTGAACAACAGTCAGCTCTTCTTCGCGGTTAACGAAAGAGATTGCGTGACCTTGTTTACCAGCACGACCTGTACGGCCAATACGGTGAACGTAATCTTCCGCTAGGAAAGGCATGTCGTAGTTAATTACGTGTGGTAAGTCTTCGATATCAAGACCACGAGCTGCAACGTCGGTTGCTACCATCACACGTGCTCTACCTTCTTTGAAATCATCCAAAGCACGACGACGAGCACTTTGCGCTTTATCACCGTGACAAAGTACCGCTTTAATACCGTCAAGCTTAAGCTCTTTAACTACATCATTCGCTGTTTCTTTATAGTTCACGAACACAAGCACTTGGCGCCAGTTTTTACGACCAATCAGCTCAGAAAGCAGTTCTGTTTTACGCTCTTGATCCACTGGGTAAACCACGTGGCCGACAGTAGCAGCCGTTGAGTTTTCGCGCTCAACACTAATACGTTTTGGTTTACGCAGAATATCAACAGACAGTTGGTTTAACTGAGTAGAAGTCGTTGCAGAGAACATCATGATTTGCGGTGATGTTTCTACATCCAACATGATCTTACGAACGGCATTGATAAAGCCCATATCAAGGATACGGTCAGCTTCATCAAATACTAGAAATTCTAGGTTAGCAATAGACACGTTACCCGCTTCTAAGTGCTCTTCTAAACGGCCAGGTGTTGCAACCAAAATATCCACACCCAGTTCTAGTTGACGAACTTGTGAAGACATCTTGTTACCACCGTAAACCGCAGAAACACTTAGATCTGTGTATTTAACGTAGTCTTTAATGTTTTGAGCGATCTGCGCAGCAAGCTCACGAGTTGGAGCAAGAATAAGGCCGCGAGCCGTTCCTCTAGACGCCTTTTTACCGCTGTTCAAAAGGTGCTGAATAACAGGCAATGAAAATGCCGCTGTTTTACCCGTACCGGTTTGAGCAGTAGCAAAAATATCATGGCCTTTACGAGCCATTGGAATCGCTTTTTGTTGAATTGGAGTGAGTTTTTCATAACCGCACTCAGTCAACGCTTTGACTAATTCAGGAGCAAAACCTTGAGAGGAAAATGACATTGTTACGGGTTCCTTAAGCAGACAGCCTACATTCTTATTTCAGCCGAGCACTATAAAGTAATTAGAGTGATTTATCTCACATTTATCGTGATATAACGCAAACTTTCTCATTTAATCTGGTGTTTATCCCGCCTTCAACGAAGTAAACACCAAGATCCTTGGTTCAAACAGCAAAAACTGGGCTATTTGATGCCACACAGCTTGAGTAGAATCTGCTCTAGATCGCCCCATGGCATGAGCTGCGAGTCGATCACTTCCAATCGAGATTCAAAGCCATCCAGTGTAATTTCGTTCACAGACACGACTTGATTCGCCACATTGAATGCGTAGCAACCTTGGTCGGTGTTCACGACGGCTTTTACACGCTCGGCCGTTAGATCCGACAACATAGAGAATAGCGCATCGAAGTCGAACTTATGCTCTGCGCCAAACAACCAACCGCAACTGAAATAGCCCTGTCCTTTATTCTCTTTACGGATGAAAGCTTCACCAGGCGGAAGTTGGAATTGAGGCTCTTGTTCAGCATGATCGTGATGATGCGCTTCAATATGAGAGGAAGCACCACCGTATACTCTTTCAATGTCCAACACTTCCAATGGCACTTCACCATCGTGAATTAGCTTATGGAAGACTTTTGCTGGCGTTTGATCCGTCACCCAATCATTAAACATATCGATGTCTTCAGAATGAACAAGGTCAACCTTAGTACCAAGAATCACATCTGCACTGTTTAGTTGATCATTAAAATTCTGATTCGAAGTGTACTTTTCATTAGATAGATTTCGTGGGTCAACCAAACCAAGCGTCGCTTTTAAATCGACATATGGCGTGTACTGATCGGAAGTCAGTGTCGCAATCACTTGTTTAGGGTGACCAAGCCCTGTCGGCTCAATCAATAAACGGTCTGGTTTTTGGCGAAGTAAGGCATTAATACCTACCGACATAGGCACGCCCGCAGTACAACACATGCAACCACCCGGTACTTCTTTAATCAAAGCACCTTGATCTGTCATCAATGCACCGTCAATACCGATTTCCCCGAACTCATTAACCAGAACAGCCCAGTTTTCATTCTCAGGTTTATTTTTTAGCAGGTTCAAAATGGCTGTCGTTTTACCAACACCCAAGAAGCCCGTAATGATGTTTGTAGGAACTTTTTTAGTCATATCAGTTCTCCTTTTTAAGGGAGTATATACACAATCACGGAGAAATTGACCCCAATCGCTTGTTTATACGGAGAATGATTTAAGCCAGAAGTTGTATGAGTGTCACTAGAAAAGGGGGGAACGATGAAAATGGGATGCTCCAGACGAACTAAAGGCGTACTTACTCAGTACGCCCCACCCTCGTTACTCAATCGTGAGTTCGCGAATCAGGAAGCCTTAAATATCGACCTGAACATTTAACGAGGAACTAAAACTTTGTTTCTGAATCCATCCAAATTGTGTGTAAAACCTCACTTCTCCTTGCGGTTCGTTATGTTGCTTTACGATTTAACTATGGTTCATTTTTGGGGATATTCAAGCCGCCGCCAGAGAATCGATCAAAACTGTGACGGTGATTCCACTATTGAGCATATATTCTATTTATGTAACACGTACATTCCATAAATGAAATTCAACTTTTCAACTTTGTTGCTATAGGATATGCAGAGGAAGCGTATAATTTAATGCAACCCCGCCTTAACTCATTCAGGAAACTTATCTTTATGACCAGAAGAGAGAAAATTAAGCAGTCCTTACTAGCCAAGATGCCAAGGGATGCTATTAATCAATTTCTCTCAAGAGATAAGACCCCAGCTTCGGTTCTCTTCCTTTCTTGTATTGTGGGTGTACTTGCTGGTGTAGTGGGTACCTATTTCGAAGTTGCGGTTCATTTCATCACAGAAACTCGTACCGATTGGCTGAAAGATGAAATCGGTAGCCATTTACCACTGTGGCTTGCTGCTTTCCTTATTAGTGCGGCATTCGCCTTTATTGGTTATTTTCTCGTTCACCGTTTTGCTCCAGAAGCTGCCGGTTCAGGTATCCCTGAAATCGAAGGTGCAATGGACGGCATGCGCCCTGTTCGATGGTGGAGAGTATTACCCGTAAAATTCTTTGGCGGCATGGGCGCGTTAGGCTCTGGTATGGTTTTAGGCCGTGAAGGGCCAACCGTTCAAATGGGCGGCAGTATCGGTCGTATGGTCACTGATATCTTTCGAGTCAAAGACGATGACACTCGCCACTCACTGTTGGCTTCAGGTGCCGCTGGTGGCTTAGCCGCCGCATTTAACGCACCACTGGCAGGAATCATGTTTGTGGTTGAGGAGATGAGACCACAGTTTCGCTACTCACTCATATCAATCAAAGCTGTCATCATCTCAGCAGTTTCAGCCAACATTGTATTTCGTTCTATCAATGGCCAATCTGCCGTTATCACAATGCCTCAGTACCAGCCGCCTGAACTCGACGCACTTTGGTTATTCTTATTATTAGGTGTGTTGTTCGGCCTGTTTGGTGTGATTTTCAATAAACTGATTACGCTTTCCCAAGACCTGTTTGTGGCGATCCACAAGAATGACCGTAAACGCTACTTGATGACAGGCACCCTACTTGGCGGTTGCTTTGGCTTGTTGCTCCTTTATATACCTGAATTAACTGGTGGTGGTATTGGTATCATCCCGAACATCACGAATGGCAGCTACAGCGCCAATGTGTTGTTGTTGATTTTCTTAGGCCGAGTCCTCACTACCCTGCTTTGTTTCGGCTCTGGTGCGCCAGGCGGTATCTTTGCACCAATGCTTGCGCTAGGAACACTCTTTGGTTATGCGTTCGGGCTTATCGCAGCGGCATTCTTTCCCGAACTGAATATTGAACCGGGTATGTTTGCAATTGCTGGCATGGGAGCATTATTTGCCGCCACCGTGCGAGCGCCTATCACTGGCATACTGTTGGTTATCGAAATGACCAATAACTACTACCTGATCCTGCCGTTGATCATCACCTGCTTAGGTGCGGTAATCATTGCTCAAATGTTAGGTGGGCAGCCAATTTACAGTCAACTGCTTAACCGTACGCTGAAAAACGAAAAACTAAGACAACAAGATCTCCCTCAACAAGAGGAAGTACGTTAATTACAAATGACTCATGAAACAAAAGCACACATTCAACGTGCTTAATCTCCCGATTCCGCATCAAAATCAAAAAAGCAAACGTTAAACTTGGTATCATCCACTCAAAATTAGTTGAGTGCCCTCAAAATCTATTGATGGAAGACCTACACACTCTAACTAAAGCAAATAGTCCAATATTCTGTAATTAACTAAGTCGGAGCAAGTCGTTGAACTGGAGAAGATTAACCCAAGTAAAAAATGTGCCGCCATCTCAGGCGTCTTTAGCACTTGGCGTTATTGGGTTAGGACAAGCTTGGGCGTTATATATCCCGGGCATTGGTGAGATAATTCGTCCCTACCTCGCTGCATTCGGCGCGCTATTATTGCTGCCTGTTTTACTGCGCTATTTAACGAGCTTTAATACCTTCCTTAATGATATTCGCCACCCGTTAAGCGGAAGCTTGATGGCACCAATGAGCATGGCTTTACTGATTCTGTGCGACTATTTAGCCGAGATATCGCCAGCTATCGCCTACCCAGTTTGGTTCTGCGCGCTATTGCTGCACTTTACCATGATGGTGTTGTTCTTCAGTTTTCAGATCATCAACTTCAAAATGTCGAACATTGTACCGAGTTGGTTTCTGTATCCGGTCGGTTTGATCAGCAGTTCCTTAGCTGGCACACAGTTCGGGCACACCGTATTTTCAGAAACACTTGCGGTCACTTGTATTGGTATCTATTTCCTTATGTTGCCAGTGGTGTTGTACCGCTTGGTGTTCGAAGGCAATCTTCCTCGCCGAGCAAGACCAACACTCGCTATCATGGCAGCTCCGGTTAACTTATCTTTAGCCGCTTACTTGGTTAACTTCGACAACCCAGACCCGATTCTAACAGGTGCATTGGCGGGCATTGCCATCACCATGACTTTGTTGATTTACTTGTGTTACATCCGCCTGATGCGTTTGAAGTTCCAACCTTCGATTGCTGCCGTCACCTTCCCATCTGTGATCAGCGCTATTGCCATGCATCGTCTAACTACATTTTTCGGCGCGGAATACCCACAATGGTATTGGCTACACAAGTTTGGTTTCTTTGAGCTAACCATCGCCACCATTCTAGTGATTTGGGTTGCCGGTGGTTACGTAAAAATGTACTGGCCTGAGTTTTTCGATTCCGACTACATGTCCAAGAAGATGAAACGTTCTTAGATAGAAGCGAAAAGATCTTAGCTGAACCATCGTGTTCTGCAGTAGTCGATGATGTCAGACAAAACCAACCAAACCCAAAAAGGCCTCACACTGTGATAATGCCGATCGTTTAAGAAGACTTGAACGATCC
>NZ_JBGOOD010000097.1:0-9587 GCF_041439475.1 Vibrio sp. 1S139 | reverse complement strand
GACTCATCAACAGGCTACTGCATGATCTCCATACACCACATTTGACAATAGCTCTCAAGAGGTTAATAAAGTATGAGCTTATATCTAGTGAGTCTGAGGTGGATGATTTTATATATTTGAATTCAGAGACAGCTAAATCTGTAAAACAGTCTGCAGCTTATATGGATTTTAAGCGATTGAGCTTGAGGGCTGGTATCGTGACTAAAACCTGTCAAAGTATGTTTAGACATCGTTTTGTAACTAACATGGTTAAGCTACATCTTGTTTCTTTCATGGATAAAAACCCTTTGAAGAGCGCTCATAATTTTAATGATAAAGATTATGAAACCATTCTTAAGAAAGTTGCTAGTTTCACTGATCATAAAGACCATAAAAGCTTGAACGAATATATTGATCTAGCTTGGGAAGAGCTAGATGTCTTTGAGTATGCTTATCAAATGAAGAGTTTACACTCACGTTTTAGTGCAATATCGAAACTGGTGAGTGATGCTAGAGCACAGCTAAAGGGGCTAAATTATAGTGAGGCTGATTTAAAACCTATAATAGAAAACTTGAACGCGATTGAAGAAGAGTCGAACCTTCTAGTTGATAAGTGACTAGATATGTTGATACCTGCGTGAGCTTGTTGCTGGTGAATGCCTTTTTCCGTACTATGTCGCTCTTTTATTTATCACTCACAGCCCTGAGAGTCTTATTTCATGTCAGCTATTCAGTCAGATGTTATTGTTATTGGAGCTGGCGCCGCCGGTTTAATGTGCGCAGCTAGTGCAGGTCAACGCGGGCGTTCAGTTCTTGTGCTTGATCATGGTAAGCGGCCTGGTCGTAAGATTCTTATCGCTGGAGGTGGGCGTTGTAACTTCACCAACTATGATGTCACAGCAAAAAACTTTTTAAGTCAAAACCCCCACTTTGTTAAATCTGCACTGGCTCAATATACCAATTGGGATTTCATTTCGATGATCTACAAGCATGGTATTGAGTTTGAAGAGCGTGATCACGGGCAATTGTTTTGTGTTAATGATCATGACTCGAAAGATATCGTAAAAATGCTAATTAATGAGTGTGATGAAACTGGTAATGTGAAGTATAAGTACCAATGTGAAATCACTTCAATTGAACGTGTAGCCGATAATAACTTTAAAGTAGAGACTTCCAATGGAGTTTTTAATTGTCAGTCTTTGGTTGTCGCAACGGGTGGACTTTCAATGCCACGTTTAGGTGCAACCCCTTTGGGCTGGAAAGTCGCTGAACAGTTTGGTTTAGGGGTTGTTTCTCCTCAAGCAGCCTTGGTACCGTTCACATTAGATGGTCGAGAAAAGGGGTTAACAGAATTAACTGGAACTGCTCTACCTGTCCGAATTAGCTGTAACAGTCAAGAGTTCCTAGAAGCTCTTTTATTTACTCACCGAGGTATCTCTGGCCCATCAGTATTGCAAATTTCTTCGTATTGGAACTCTGGCGATGTAGTTCAAGTTGATTGGCTACCTGGTTTGAGCGCTATTGAGCTGATTGAAAAAACAACAACAAACAACCCAGCACAAGAGGTTAAAACAACTCTGTCTAAAGTATTACCTAAACGCCTTGTCGAGTATTTTATCGAACTTAATGTGTTTGAAAATAAACCACTGCGCCAATTGAATAAACGAGAGATAGAGAATATTAGCTCTGCTCTTCACTCTTGGGAAATTAAACCTAATGGGACTGAAGGGTATAGAACAGCTGAAGCGACCATTGGTGGTGTTGACACCAATTATTTATCGTCTAAAACAATGGAAGCTAGAGATATTCCTGGTCTTTACTTTATTGGTGAGTGTGTTGATGTGACAGGTCACCTTGGAGGGTTTAACTTCCAATGGGCTTGGTCGTCTGGTTGGGTCGCAGGCCAAAACGCATAAGACTTATTTACTTTCAATATCTTGAATATTTTCACCTATAAGGTTGATGAGCTTCTGTTTTTCAGCCTTACTCATTTTTGCTATCAGGCAAACTAGTTCTGCCGAGCTTTCATCCTCACAAAAAAAGTAGTTTAAAGGTACGCCAAGTTCGTCAGCCATTTTCTTTAATGTACTGATATCTGGAGTGTGTTTCCCTTTCTCATACTGATTCATTCGCGCACTAGCCGAACTTTCATCGATACCAATACGCATCCCCAATTCTTTTTGGGAGATCTTTGCTTTTTTGCGAACTTCTTTGAGCCGCACAGGAATAGGGTTGTCGATCGACATTTAGAATTCATATTAATAGGCTCTATGTAACTAAGATTTTCTTAGTTTTACTGATTTCTGTATACTAAGCAATCCTTAGTATTTTTGAATGGTGTAGTCAGTAAGTGAAACGTTCTACTAGAATCAGTGCGGTAATGTTTAAGCTGTTGATTGAAAAAAGAATGGATGGTTTTTCTGTTATAGAGGCAAGGGATGCTTCATTAAATGATGGGGATGGTACACAAAACCTTGATGAAGCTCGGAAGAAGGTTTATCGGCAAATATGGCAATACCAACAAAGGGGTTGGCTGCGCAGTGAAGGAAAAGGAAGAAACAAAAGATACTTTCAAACTGAGCAATTTATGGAGCTTGAAGCCGCGCCCCGAAGAAAAGTTGAACGAGAAGCTTCTACAAAACAGACTACACCGGATTATTCCGTGTTATTTCGAGAGAGTAATGAATACAAAGGTGAATTGGAGCTCGTTCTTAGTGAAATAGATGAATATCAATCATTAAGGTGTCGGTTTCCTGAACTCGAGAGCCGATTAATGCCATTGTTACAACATGCAAGAGAACGCTCTGCGCACTTGCTTGGAAAGATGAATGGATTAGAGAATGTTCTTAAAACTCTTTCTGAGGGCAATCAACCGTGTTGAGGCAGTGGCAGGTTGAATGTTCTGAAGATGCGTTGCAGAAGTTCAGAGGAAACCGACAACACTTCTTTTGCCAAGCAACGCCTGGTTCTGGAAAAACGGTGCTCGCTGCAACTGTCGCATCAAGATTACTTAATGATGATATGGTCGATCTTGTATTGTGCTTCTCTCCATCTTTAACGGTTTCTGAGGGAATCAAAAAAACCTTTTCTAAGACTCTTAATTGCACTTTTAACGGTGGTCTAGGCTCTATCGGGCAGTCGTTAACATATCAATCCATTCAATTTCTTAACGATGAATTTTGGGAGACGTTACGTAATCATCGAGTGTTTGTTGTATTTGATGAGATCCACCATTGTTCTGGGACTGAGTTTGAAAATGCGAACGTCTGGGGGCAGCAAGTGCTCACTAAGATTCAGGGACTAGCGACCTATACTCTTGCGATGTCGGGGACTCCGTGGCGCTCTGACTCTTTACCTATTGTTATGGGTGAATACAGTGACCCAGACGGACAGCTCCTTGTCGACTTCCAGTACACCCTTAAACAGGCTATTGATGATGGTGTCTGTAGAGCACCTAATATTGTATTGGTTGATAATGAGCAATTGTCTGTCTGTAGTAGCGAAAAAGTGGAGTCATTTTCATCGATCTTAGAGATGCTTAAACAGACGAAAGCGTCTTATCAGAGTGTGATACATAACCAAGAAGCGATGGAGTATTTACTCGGTTTAGGATGTGATCGGCTAGCAAAAATACGTATTGACTCTTCCAATGCCGGTGGATTAGTTGTTGCTGCATCGGTTCAACATGCTCAAGCTATCAAAGATATACTTTTTTTAAAGTTTGGCCAAACCGTTTCAATTGTCACTTATAGGCATGAAGAACCACTCGCAGAAATAGACCGTTATCGACAAGGTGACTCTCAATGGATTGTTAGTGTCGGAATGATAAGTGAGGGGACAGACATACCTAGACTCCAAGTGTGCTGCCATATAAGTTCTGTCAAAACGGAATTATATTTCAGACAAGTACTAGGACGTATTCTTCGTATAGACTCTTCCATGGCTAGGCAAGCATGGCTATTTACGTTTGCGGAACAAAACCTCATTCAGTTTGCAGAGCGAATTGAAGATGATATTCCAGAATCTTGTATCTATGTGAATATGGGAAAACCAATGGAGACAGAGCTAGTTAATCGACAGAATAATTTAACTGCTAAGCTTTCGAGAGAGCCTCTAAATAGTATCGACGCAACAGTATCCTGGGAAAGACGTACGGGCAATTCAAACAACCTTTACGGGACACTAGGGACGTTTGATGAATTGCGGCTTGGTGCTTTTAAACAGAGAGTGATTTCGGCTTTTACCTCTATGTGAACGGGGTCGCATGGGCTAGGTTGATTAATTATAGGTGCGTAGGCGGGACGAAATGAACTACTTTGCAGAGGACCCCTTCTAGGTAATGTAAACCTGGAGGGGAAATGAAAAGACTGAAACAGCAGTACCGAAAACGTATTAAATGACAGCGTCAATATCTTTGGGGTTTTTATCCCAGCATTCGCAGTGGAACCCACAAGCACTTTTCAACAAAACAGGAAAAGGGCTATTACTTTCTTCACATGATTGAGTGCAGAGGGTACCCGATTAAATTACGCGCTGCGCGAGGAAGAGCTTTGGCTAACCCGTGGGATGACTATCCAGCGTATGTGCATGACCTAGCAAAAAGTTGGAAGCATAATTCAAAACGACGTTATCAGTACTATAAGTAAGCTTAACGATGGCGTAGGGGCTTTTCTTTTTCCGAATGCCAGAAACGACAAGAGCCACTAATTGTAGTGGCTCTATTACGCGCAACCTGTGGTCAATACTCTATAAGCGGAAGAGGGCTGGGCTATCGTATGTCCTCGGTGGTCTGCTTTGCAATTAAGCCAAGTTCAATTCGATACCATTACCTCTGATCAGACAGTAAGTAGTAACTCCAAGAAAAAGCAGGGATACCCGAGGCTCTCAACGTTAGATTAAAGCTAAGAACCGAATGTGGCAAGCTTACTCTGTCCAGAGACATGTCAACACGGTCACCATTAGCCCGTTTATGCCCCATTGCGCATTTAGAGTTCTTTTTATTTTGTTTGTTCTTTCTGAGTTTGAGCTAGTTATTTCTGGTACTGCATACACTTTGATTTTCGTTCAATAAATTCAGTCATAATGACAGGCATTAATGGCACACACACGGCTCATTCATCGATAACATTGGCTCATTCATTAATCAAAGAACAAGAGTGAATTTCTTAGGAAAGGTGGCACCTAGTCATGAACATCACCCTGTCTTAAAGCGCGGCAAGATGCCATTCCCGTTTATTGGCGAGTAAATTGTTCTGAATAAGACTACCCACTGAGTTAGAGAAACCCATATCAAACGAGGCTAATTACATTGAATACGAAAAAAATTAAGACAATATTTACAAATATAGTTTTATCTTTAGCAGCCCTTTTTTGCCTGGGGGGGCTTGGCTTTTTAGGATATATGGCGTTTTTTATTTATGCTGTCGGTGAAGTTGGTTGGCGATAAATTTGGACTGTGTGATCTTGCTGTGGACAAACAAAAATTGGTTGTTAATTAATAGGGATTAGACCATTTATTACTAACAGAGGTTATCTTAAATCTAACTGTCAGCTGAAATGCTCAAATCGTTTGTCCAGAGTCTTTATAGATCTGAAGTTTACTGGTAGCACTTTTCTCTCAAAGTGTCAGCTAGCTTAGATCTGCCCCATTCCTTCAGCAAATAACCAATCATTTAACTGATTTGTCTAACAGGTTCATCAGTTGATACTGACTATCTGGTAATTCAGTCATAATGACAGGGAAGAGCGGCACACACGCACCCTATTATTCAGTAAGATACGATTATTTATTCGCCAGTAATTAGTCGGACTTGTATAGGAATAAGTGCCATGAGTATATCGGATATAAAAGTAGTAGAGTTTCATCAAAAGCAAGGTGGTCAGTCTGTCGCTGCCGATGAACTAACAAGCTACTTGATTGACAGTGGTTCAATATCTAAATTTCATAATGCGCTGCCTGATGAGTTGCAACGAATACTTGCTCCTTTTGTGGAAAAAAGCCGAAATGCTTACCTCAACGCATTAAAGTCCCAATTAAAATCAGAAAGATGGGTGGTGGTCAACGTAGCATCTTCCGTGTCTGCCTCTTCTTATAAAAGTGCGTATTACCCACCAGTGCAACAAGAGCCTAAACTCGCAAGCGTCCAAACCACCGTCACTCATACAGAAGAAGATCAAAGACCGGAGCTTGAATACGCTTTTGAGCTCTCTTGCTCTCAGTCGTCTTTTAAAGCACATGTTGGGTGGGATGTGGCGTTAGCTAAAACGAGTACGTCACCGATGCATTCTCGTTGGAGTGAACAAGAAAACGAGCACAGCATTCAATTGGTGGCCAGCATAAAAGAGGATGCGCCAAGGACGCTTGCATTGTCATCGAGAGGCTCTTCAGTACCCCTATCAATCCCTGATGTCTTAGCCAAGCCTAAAGGGACGAATGCACTCAATGAAGCTTTCCTCGCAGTGATGCCAGCTGTACAGTTTGGTGAACGACTAGGGCTTGCCACTCAAGGGTACTATTACCACTTTAGTGAAGGCAAGCTCGTTCAAGAGTACAAAATCATCGGTAATGGTAATTGTCGGTTCTGCCTGACCTATTCGGATGAACTCACACTTAGCGATGAGCTTCGTCCTACCGCTTGGCAAAGTGCGATACCGATTCAATGGCGTATCGATAATCAGGTATTGGACAGCCAGCATTTACTCTATCTACCTCGTAAGTTGACACAAGATGAGTTTTCTTCGGTGAACCCAGCGTGGCTCAATGAGCAAGGACTTGCGTTGAATATTTCAGAACTTGTGGATGTAGGGCAAGGTAAGGAAACCCCGAATGAACGATATCATGTCCCACTGGATTGCCATTACTCACACCCTGGCCGTTTATTACATGGGACAGAGATTGTGGCCATCAATAGCCCCAGTCTCGTTTCCAAAGGCATTCCGGTCGTCAACCTTCGCCCTGAAAAACTCTTTCGTATCGGCGTGTTTTTTGATGGGACGGGGGCCAACGATAAGAATGACGCTTACAAAGAGCAGCGTGGAAATAAGTCACGCAGTAATGTGGCGCGTTTGTTTGCGGCTTATCCGCAAATTCAAGGTGAATCAGCAAAAATATACATATCGGGCGTGGGCACCGTCGACATTGAAGACGACAGTCAGCGCCCCGCCATCATTGATGCAGCCAAAGATGAAAGCGATCTAGAGCAGGCGTTTGGTGTTGAGTTTGAAAAGACGTTTAACGGTAACATTAAAGCTGCCATGGATTTGGGGGCAGGGTTAGTCGGTAAAGCCCTTTTCGATGCCGCTTTCGACTATGCGGACGGTGAAAATGGTGCGTTTTACAAATGGCAGAGTTTGTTGTCGACATTACGAGATATTGCAACGGATGAATCAAGCGGATACCCATCCGCCACCCATATCGTTTTTGATGTTATCGGCTTTAGCCGAGGTGCGGCATTATCTCGTCACTTTGTTAATGCCCTGTATCAAGGTTTACCCGATTACCATAGACCAGTCTCGGGCAAGCAAGCGGATGTCACGATTTACCCTCATCTATTGGGTAATGAAACCAACAAAAAGTTTTCAGAGGAAGGTGGTTATGAGCGCGATGATACGAAAGGCGTCAGTGTAAGGTTCTTGGGATTATTTGATACCGTAGGGTCGTTTTACTTAGCGGGGAATAACGATGAAGGTAATTTTCAGTTGGGCCTAGAGCCGACGATGGCCACCACGGTCTTGCAGTTGGTTGCTGAGCATGAGTATCGGAAAAATTTCCCATTAACGTCACTGAGTCGTGATAATTGGTTACCCGATAATTTCCACCAAGAACATTTCCCTGGATGCCATACCGATGTGGGAGGCGGTTACCCTTCAATTGAGCAATATGAGAAAGAGGGACTCCCTGACTATGTGGGCTTTCCGGTAAGCAGTACCTACAACCGTAACGAAATAAAATCAGAAACCCTTGATATCGTGCACGCTAATTTTGCATACCCTGGGGGAAGTCTAGATAAGGCTGCGATGATAGAGCGCACTCGTCAAGTTAAAGACGCTGAATGGGAAAAGACATGCCGACAACGGTTTGGCCATTACGGTGAGGTAAAAGAAAAAGACAACACGCTCTATTTTTATCACTTTAAACCCGTGAGTAATGCGATAGCAGGGCTAGCCCTCGAGCGCATGAAGCAACAAGCTCAAAACGCAGGGATTGAGTGGATCGATCGGGTGTATGTTGAAAACCTAACTCCTGACTATGTCACCGATGCGCTCTGCCAGTCTTTATGGGATGAATTATCAACCAAGCCATTGGGGGAGTTAACCAGCGAAGATTGGAAGACTACGCTTCAACCAACGCTTATCTTTGACAACTATATCCACCGCTCTCATGATACGGTGATAAATCTCCCATATAAGACGGTCAAGGAAACGCTTATAAACAGCATCACAACCGATGAAAAAACAGAGAAAACACCAGAGCGGAGAATTTGGGACAATGCCTAAGTACGTAATAGCGACACTCCTCATTGCAATGGTCGCCTTGAGTGGCTGTCAAGAAGAGCAGCCATTAATAAAAGCAACCATCGGTAACGCAGGAAGCCTTAGTGATTTCTATATTATGAGTGACGTGTCTATCCAAACCACAGGAGGCGGTTGGACCGGCTTTAGTTATGGAGCCGTCAATGGCTATCCTGGAGCCAGTGCCGACATCGGAAAAATGGGCGTCCCATCACACATCAAAGGGATGTGGAGTAAAGGCTGGAATTATGATGATGAACTAGTCTACTACCGTATTGATGCACCGATTGACGCTGAATTAGCTGAGAAGAAAATGCGTACTTTGCAGAACTATTATGAAAACCACGAGCGAAAAAGTGGGGTAATGCAGGTGGTAGTAGACGAGGCGCGTATTCAAGTGATGTTCACTAAAAAGTGTCATGAGCCTTATGATAATTGCTCCCCTGCTCTAAACAGTGATCCTGAAGGGTGGGTCGTTAAGTCGCCTACCGGCCATACTGATGTTGTTATTATATTTGATGGTAAAGGAGAGTCTTCGCCTGTACCGTTTGAATGATGGTTACCGGTAAGGCAATCAGCAACATATACAACTCCAACAGAACGCCTTGAGTTCATCAAATTGTTGATTGAGCACTAGACAAATCATTGAAGCATTAGCTGGCATTAGGAATGCCCGTCAGTTATGAATTCGATACTAACTAGCTCATTTCCCCCTGAATATTCTGACATGATTATCCACATCGCAAGTTGCGATTCGCAGGGTGCGATGTGGAATGAAAACCATCTAGTGTCTTGTTTTTAATTTGGTTGTTCCTGCAACGGTCAAGTAAGAGATAGGATTAACGTTATTGATTCATATATGCACCTAATTGTGGTCAGGTGATAGATTTTCAAATATTCTCTGTGTGGCTGGAATTTAGATTGAATGAAGGCTTTACTTCAGAGCAGGAACGTCATGACCAAACAAAACGAAGATACACGGGTAAAGATACCAACCATATTACACCTTACCCGCTTAGGGTATAAATACTTATCTTTAAAGCGTAAGCGTCTTTAAATCGACTCATTGACTTTCAAGCCTCAACACAGATACCGCC
>NZ_JBGOOD010000096.1:0-9881 GCF_041439475.1 Vibrio sp. 1S139 | reverse complement strand
AGATTACACCGCAACTTACTTTCTCTTCCATACACCAGAAATCAGCATAGCTCATTAACCTTTCTTACTAACTAAATAACTAAGTTAGCTCGTTTTCAAAGTCAGTTTCTCCAAAATCGACTTTGGCATGCTAACGTCTAGGTAAATTAAAAGTTACACTCATTGGTTTACTTTTGTATTTTGATATATAAACTATCCAGTGTAGTTTATGTGTTGGGTCTATCCCAACCGATGAAGAGATACCAATGAAAAAATATCTATTACCGATTTTAGGAGTACTTGCCGTGGTCGCTATCGTAAGCACAGGTTCACAATCAAACGACAATCTAGATAAGCTTCCAAAGAAGTTTGCTAACAGTGAGTTTGAATACAAATCGGGTATGTCTGATATTTTTTCAATCTTGAAAGCATATGTGACAGTGGAAAGGAATGAGCCAGTGCCGCGCGTTGCATTGCCTTTGATTCCAATGACAGCTGAGCAATTGATCGAAGAACAAGACGACGTTGCTTACCGCTTGGGTCACTCTAGTGTAATGATGAAACTGGATGGCAAGCTAGTGATGACAGATCCTGTATTCAGTGATCGTGCATCGCCAGTGCAATGGATGGGGCCAAAGCGTTTTCATCCGACACCAATCTCACTGCAAGAACTGCCTGATATTGATGTGGTGGTGATCAGCCACGACCACTACGACCATTTAGATAAAGGTGCGGTTAAAGTATTAGCCGACAAAGTAGGGACATTCTTGGTCCCACTTAGAGTCGGAGCGCTACTTGAAAAGTGGGGCGTGGATAAAGCAAAGATCATCGAGTTGAACTGGTGGGAATCGGCAACGGCCTCAGATATTGAGTTCACGTTGACGCCGACACAGCATTTCTCTGGTCGTGGCTTGCTTGATCGTGACCAAACACTGTGGGGTAGCTGGGTTATTAACGCTTCAGACAAGAAAGTCTTCTTTAGCGGTGACTCCGGTTACTTCAGCGGCTTTAAAGAGATTGGTGAGCGCTATGGGCCGTTTGATTTAACTATGGTTGAAACGGGCGCGTATAATTCTCTTTGGGCGGATATTCATATGTTCCCAGAACAGAGTGTTCAGGCGCACATTGATCTGCAAGGTAAGGTGATGATGCCAATCCACAACAGTACCTTCGACCTTTCTATGCATGATTGGCAAGATCCAATGGAACAAGCACTGGCGATAAGCAAAGAGCGAGATGTACAAATGGTAAGCCCTGTGATGGGTGAACGTTTGGTGATCTCAGATCCGGTACCTGTTCAGGCATGGTGGAAACTGGCATCGAATTAGAGCTGTTACCTAATTAGAACGGACATCTAATTAATACTCTCATCTAAGTGAGAAGTAGTCATACTGCTAATCTATATAAAGCCAGCTGATACAAAAAACGCCACTGATCATTCGATTCGGTGGCGTTTTTTCGTTTCATTTTGAAGATCAGCTTTCTAAGTTCTGCGCCATTTTCTTCGCAATTTTTCTGAATTGCTCTAACTCATCTTCGGCCATGCCTTTGGTCATTTTCTTCAGCATGTCTCGATCTATATCCGAGACCTTACTCATGATCTCTTGACCCTTATCGGTCAGAACCAATAACTGGCTACGCTTGTCTTCTGGGTTCGGAGATTTCTTTACAAGTTCCTGACTGATCAAAGCGTTAATCAATCGAGTGACCTGTGCTTTATCGCGATTTAGGAAGTGTGCGATATCGATAGCCGTACATGGAGACTTCTTGGTAATGATCTTCATGACACGAATGTTCATTGGTGCGATCTCTGAGTCCAAGCTCTCAATCTGCTCGCTCATTTGACGTTTCAAAGAGTGCACTAAACGAAAGATTGATTCTAGCGATGTGTTATCAGACATAAACGATCCTTAGAAATATAGTTGACAATATCAACTACTGTATTTATAGTTGACATTATCAACTTAATTGTTCGTAAATTCAAGACAGGAAATAGATATGACGATTCAAGCAGCACTAACGCCAACTCTTCCTGAGCAAAAAGGCACACCGGTTTTATACAAAATTTTGGTCATGATGAGCTTAATGCTAACCATTGGCGGCAGCTTAACGGCTGTGATGACCTACATGAATGTCGGATTCGGTGAAGCATTCATCGGCAACTGGTTCTCTTCGTTAGCCCTAGCTGTCGTGATTATGATGCCAATTGGCATGGTGATGATGACTTTGGTGACTAAGTTGGTCGACAAGGTATTACCCAATTATGGCGAGAAAGTTCGCAACCTGATCGTAGGACTGATCATGGCATTCATAATGGAGTCCATGATGGCATTTGTAACAGCGGCAAATAACATTGGATTTTCGGATACATCGGCGTTTACCAGTGGATGGTTTAATGGATTTATTGCCGCACTTCCCATTGGCCTTGCGATCATGGTCGTGATGTCGATGACGGTTAAACCTAAGCTCGAACGATTCATGAAGAGCTAACCAAAACACTTTTTAAGCATTTTAGGAGGTCCAAATGAAAGCATTCACAGGCAAACACAATAACTACCGTATCACTATCGAAGAAGTGAACATCAAAGAAGATCGTGAACTTCAAACCATGCAGTTTGAAATTGAAGACAGAGAAGATATGTTCGCGATTGTTGAGAAGATCAAACATGACAGCGGCTTAGACGAGCAATCAGCAGCGCGACTAGGAGTGAGCATTCGCTTGTTAGGCCCATTGATGATGCAAGATAGAAAACACCCTCTGTTTGTTGATTTCATGCCTCACTTCAGAAACTTCATGCAGAATTTGAAGAAGACGTTGAAAGGGCAGTAAAGCCTGAACATCAGTAATACATCGAAAAGTCAGTAATCAAATTACTGGCTTTTTTACATTTAAATCAAAATAGTTTCAGTTGTTTGCGTCTAGAATATGCGAAAATTGATGGCTGAATTTTCGGTGTAGCACCGTTGTTGAATTGTCTATTCAAGCTTTAAGAAATCCGATATTATACTGGTCATAAAACTAAAGGTGGTATTATATGACAAATGTATTTAAACAAGCAGCTGAAGAACTGTTGAGTCGTCGTGTTGCTGGCACCAAAGCACCAAGATTGGACGAACAGTACCGTCCGAATAACTTGGAAGATGCGCTAAAGATCCAATCTTCAATGATCGATCTCAAGAGCGACAAGGTCGGTGGTTGGAAGTGTTTGCTTCCTTTAGCTGAAGACAAGTTCATTGTTGCGCCTATCTTTTCGGGTAGTGTTCAACAAGGCGAGGTTTGCGAACTGTTTGCTGATAACGACGTAGTACGTGTTGAGCCTGAAATTGCATTTACTCTTGCTAAGAGCTTGCCTGCAAGCCAAGAAGGTTACAGCGAAGAGCAAATCAACGAAGCGATTGGCTCTTGCCATATGGCACTTGAGTTAATGCAATCTCGTTTTGCGGATGACAGCGGCGCTGAGTTCTACGAAAAGCTTGCTGATGGCCTAGTGAACCAAGGTCTGTTCATTGGCCCTGAGATTGACCGCGAAAAAGCGTTCACTTCTGCTGAGATCAGTATTGAAGTGACTCAAGGCGAGCAAGTTCAAGCATTCGATGGTAAGCACCCAAATACATTACCACCAAGCCCAATTTACTGGCTGATTAACTACATGACACGTCGTGGTGTTGATTTCCAAGCGGGTGAAGCCATTATCACGGGCTCTTACTGCGGTATCGTAGAAATGGGATTCGATAAGCCAACGACCTTCCACTACGAAGGCATTGGTGAATACCAAGTGACGTTCCAACAAAAACGCTAACTTAGCAAAAGCGTTAAGTAAGCAAAAAGCTAGCTTCTGCGTAAATGCTATCTGTTCTCGAAAAGCAATCTGTTCTCAAAAGGCTATTTACTGATGAGTAAATAGCCTTTTTTATTACGTGATGCTCAATAGGGTTCTTATTACTTTGCATTAAATTAGGCGTTTAGACGTCTAGACGTTGACAACCTCTAAGTGTGACATTAGTCTGCTCATCTTCCTGTTCTATTGCGTTGATGTTCCATGTCCAATTCAAAAAATTCTAATGCGGTAATTGTCCCTTCGGCAGTTGCGCTTATCCCTCTGATCGTGTTCCTATCGTTGTTTATTGGCGTAGGTACGTACTTGTCACTGCAAGGCGTCGATTTTGCTTTCTATCAGCTTCCAGCTCCAATTGCAGCTTTGCCTGCTGTGATGTTGGCGTTGTTGCTAAGCAAAGATAAATTGAACCGCGCTATCGAACAATTCTTAGGTGGAGTGGGTCACAAAGACATTATCGCAATGTGTATGATCTACCTGTTGGCGGGTGCTTTTGCGGCTGTAGCTAAAGCGTCTGGCGGCGTAGACGCGACGGTAAATCTTGGTCTATCTGCGATTCCGACAAGCATGATCCTGCCGGGTATCTTCCTAATTTCAGCTTTCATCGCGACAGCAATGGGTACGTCGATGGGTACTATCGCTGCGGTTGCCCCTGTTGCGCTAGGTATTGCTGACTCAGCTGGCATGAGCATTCCACTGACGGCTGGTGTTGTTTTAAGTGGCGCGATGTTTGGTGACAACCTTTCTATCATTTCTGATACCACGATTGCCGCGACACGCTCGCAAGGCTGTGAGATGAGAGACAAGTTTAAAGAGAACATCCGCATTGCACTTCCTGCTGCATTGATTGCGATTGTTATCTTTGCTTTCAACAGCACGGCAACTCAAGTTCCTGAAACGGGTCCAATTGAGTGGCTGAAAGTTCTGCCGTACATCACTATTCTGATTCTTGCGGTATCGGGCATGAATGTCTTTGTCGTGTTGACCATTGGTATCTTGCTAGCGGGTGGCGTGAGCTTAGGTTCTATTGAGAACTACGGTATGACGGATTACGCTCAAGATATCTATGCAGGCTTCGGCAACATGCAAGAGATCTTCTTACTGTCGATGCTGATTGGTGGTTTGAGTGAGCTCATGCGTCGCCAAGGCGGACTAGCGTTCCTAACTAACCTTGTAAGCGGTGTGATCCGTGCGTTTGGCTCTTCACACTCTAAGCAAGCGAATGGCCGTGCGAGCGAGCTAGGCATTGCTGGCTTGGTGTCTATGGTGAACCTATGTACGGCAAACAACACAGTGGCGATTATTGTGTCTGGTAGCGTAGCTCGCCAATTGGCGGAAGAGAACAATGTGTCTCCACGTCGCTCAGCAAGCTTGTTGGATATTTTCTCTTGTGTGATTCAAGGCGTGTTGCCTTACGGTGCGCAGGTATTGCTATTAGGTTCGGTATTTAACCTATCGCCTTTGGATATTGTAGCTAACTCGTACTACTGTTTTGCTCTTGCAATCGTGGCTGTGGTTGCTGTGTTTATTAAACACCCAGCGCGTAAAGTGGCTAACGCTTAGTAGTAATTGACCAAACTGAGTGATCACTGATTTTGATAAGAAGGCTCCGACAGGGGCCTTTTTTGCGCCTGAACGAATTGTTTGGAAGCTAATTCTGATTTGAATATAGACAAAACCGCCATTGTGGACGGTTTTGAGCTTTATTAAAGTTGGCTTTCAAGCTCGCTGGCTGTCGCAACATTACAGTAGCCAAAGCTCAATGCTGCCATGAATGCTGCATGGACATGCGCAGCTGGAACCTTAATACCGTTGAATTCCATGTCTAAGGTTGTGCAAGCATCATGTGCTACGTGACATTCGTAGCCTAAATCGGTTGCTGCACGAGTCACCGCATCAATACACATGTGGCTCATTGCGCCAACGATGATCAGTTTCTCAATGCCTTGATCTTTTAGCACCTTGTTCAGTTCAGTATCTCTAAAGCTATTGATTTGATGCTTTACGATAACAGTTTCACCTTCTAGCGGAGTCACGCTGTTGTGGATTTGAGCACCGTCTGAATCTGGCAAGAAGAAGGGTGCTTCGTTGGTCGGAAATTCATGGCGTACATGAACCACAGGAAGTTGCTTGTCTCTGAAAGCCTGTAATAACTGAGCACCTTTTTCGGCTGCCTTTTCTGTTTCAGACAGTGCCCACTTTGCACCCTCGTATGAAGGGAAATAGTCATTTTGAAAGTCGATAAGTAGTAATGCAGTGTTCTTCATAGTTTATACCTTTGTATTTGGTGTGTTGCGGTGTAGGGATATTATGAATACTCTGTAGTTTTTATCGCACGTCAAAAATGACAGACTTTATGGCAATAGTGACAAAATCAATTGTGGTCGAAATCATCGACTACCCAGGCTCTTTGCAAAGTGCCGTGTTTGGAGTGAAAGAGTTTCTTCAGTTGGCGAATAGCATTGAGTCTTCCAATGAGCAGGTTCAGTTTCATGTTGAAATTAAGCCTCACGACGACTTGTCTATGTCGACCAACGAATCACTTGAGAACTCAAAGACCGACATTATTCTAGTGCCGCCAAACTTAGATGGCAGCTACTACTTAGAGCCAGATGAAGGGCTATTGGACTACCTTGTGCAGTCTCATCAACGTGGGGCGATCTTGTGTTCTGCTTGCGCAGGCGTGTTTATTTTGGCGGGAACGGGTTTGTTGCAAGGACGAACCGTGACAACGCATTGGAAAGCGCAGCAACAGTTTTCGGAGCAGTATGCTGAGGTCGATGTTGATGTCGACAAAATCTTGATCGATGACGCTGACATTATCACTGCGGGTGGTTTGATGTCGTGGATGGATCTGGCTCTGTTTATCCTGACTAAATATACGACGCCGACCAATACTCGTAATCTCGGTAAATACCTAGTGCTTGATACGGGATTGAGAGAGCAGCGCTACTATCAGAGTTTTGTGCCGAATTATGCTCACGGCAATGACAAGATTGTGTCGGTGCAGCGTTTTATTCAGAAGCATCATCATCTCCCTTTGTCGCTCGATCAATTGGCGGAAGAAGCCTTCATGACACGAAGAACCTTTATCCGTCAATTTACCAAGGCGACCAGTTTTACGCCTATCAATTATATCCAACACGTGCGTATTCAAAGCGCATGCGAGTTATTGGAAAGCTCCCATAAACCAGTTGAGCAGATTAGTTATCTAGTTGGCTATGAGGACGTAAACAGCTTCCGAAAAATCTTTATGAAAATCATAGGTTTAACACCATCAAAGTTTCGCTCTAGATTTCTATCTGAGGAATGATTTTTATTAGTCACCATTCCTCAGGCTTATCGACTGGTACTGTCAGTGATTATCTTGGAGGGGCTTAATTCAGCTTCGTCGTCACGAACTCTTTGTTTCTAACCATTAACCACATCAGGCCGCCTAGCGTACCGATGGATAATTGAATAAAGCCTAGGTTTTCAATCAGTGACTCTGGGCGTATTGAAACTAATACCATACCAAGCGAACCACAAATCATGCTGAAGAACTGAATCAGTGCGACGGCAGAGCCCGTGTCATGATCTTGTTGATTCAACATTAAGTTGGTGCCCGGTACTCGCATGATGATCGCCATTAATGTTGCTGGAGCAGCGATGAACATAAAGAACCAAGGGGACAGGTCGCCAATGGTTAGGGTGAAGATGCCCGCAAGCGCCAATAAAGCAAAACATCCTGAGATGACCTTTTGAACCGGCATTCGGTAGGACAACTTCATGTAAATTGTTGGACCAAATGAGGCGCATAATGCATTGAATGCGAACGCGTAGCTAAACTGTTGTTCGGTCAATCCAAAGTGATCGATGTAGATATAAGAACCCGCCGCAAGAAAGCCCATCAACGCCATCGGTATGATAGAGAAAATGACCAGTAGCTTGAGGAACGAGCGGTTTTTCATGACCACGCCCATTCTTCCCCATGAACGGAACATGGAACCTTGGTATTTGGTTTCGAGCGTTTCTCGATAGCAGCAAGCTAATACTGACGCAAATGCACCAAAAATGGCGAGGGTGACGAACATCATTCGCCAAGACGCAATTTTCAGTAGAAAGGCACCAAATACAGGCGCAACCATTGGCGCGATGATCACCAGTGACATGATAGTCGCCATGATCTTTTCACGTTCTCTGCCATCATAAAGATCTTTGACAATGGCGGTAGCGATAACGGTGATAGCACTACCAGCAAAGGCTTGGAATACACGAGCACCAATTAACTGTTCGATGCTATTGGTCATCGCGCACAATATGCTCGCGACCATATAACCCGCTAATCCAATTAATAGGATCGGCTTACGACCGAATTTCTCGCTGAGCGGCCCCCAAAATAAAAGACCAATAGCGTAAGTAACGAAGTAACTGCTCAGGGTTAGGTTGACCATTGATCGGTCAGTATTAAACACGTCGACCATCTGCGGAAGCGCAGGTAGGTAAAGGTCGATGGTCAATGGAGGGAAAGCACTTATTATGACGAGAAAAAATAGCATACCGGTCTTTCCCAGTACTGGTTGTGGTCTCTTCAAGGTGGCTCTCCGTTGTCCAAAATAGGTTTTTAATTGGTGTGATAGTATCTTTAGGTTTTGTATGATTAGTTATCTCAAAGCTCTAAAATCAGCAAGGATTTGTGACCTCTAAATGTTTAACATCGAGTTGAAAGGTTCAAGCCAGCAAGTACCTATGCTGGCTTGAGGGTATACTTAGAACTTAAATTTAGCAATCTGAGTGGAGAGGACAGTAGTTTGCGTCAAGATATCATTGGATACGTTTGCCAAATCGTCATTCACGTTAACTAGTTCTTTTGCACTACTATCAAGAGACTGCATGTCATTTGCGACTTTTGAACTAACGTTTGACTGCTCTTCGCAGGCGGATGCAACAGAATCTACCATGCCATTGATGGACGTTACGGAAGAGATAATGCTCGATAGTGCTTGCTGTATTTCATCTGCGCTGGTTTTTGTTTGCTCCACTAAAGCTTTCGAGCTCTGTGTTGCAACAAATGACTCGTTTGCTTCTTTTTGTAGGCGTTCAATAATAGATTCAATTTCATTGGTTGAATCATGGGTTTTAGACGCTAATGAGCGCACTTCATCCGCAACAACCGCAAAACCACGGCCAGACTCACCGGCCCGTGCCGCTTCAATAGCTGCATTCAATGCCAATAAATTAGTTTGTTCCGCAATCGCTTTGATGACTACAATCACTCGACCTATATCATCACTGCTTACTTTTAGTGAATTCGCACATTCCGCTGCACTTTCCAGACTTACGACCAAGTCATCAATATTACGTTCATTGATATCGATTGTGTGACCACTTTGCTGACAAAGCTCGAGTGCATCATTTGATTGATACAGCGTATTTTCCGTATGAACAGCAATTTCTTTGGTTGCTAAATCAAATTGCTCAATGCTGTGCAAACTTTCTTGAGTTAACAAAGATTGTCGTTGGCTTTGTTGGTTCATTTCATCACGTAGTTGCGATATACCGTGGCCACTCTTATCCAACAGTTTGGTCGTGTTCGATGTTTCGAGAATGATAGATTGAATAGTAGCAACGAATTGGTTGAATGCTTTCGCAAGTGATGTGACTTCATCATTGCCTACTTCCGCAACACGTGAAGTGAGGTCTCCTCCACCAGAAGCAATTTCATTCATTGAATCAGCCATGTTTTTGATGGGCCTGACGACTTTTCTATCGAGGACTATGGAAATCAGAATCAGGCTAGCAATAAATATGCAAAGCAAAATACTAATCGCAAGTTGCATAGAGTTCATTAAATTAGCATTCGTCACATCATGGTTAAAACCAACATTAACTTTACCGATAGGCAATGAATCCCATGAAATAGCCATCGATGAGGATTCATCAATGTCACGTGGATTAACACTACCTAATATGTTGTTATTTTGATCGAGCACTTGAATGTTTGCGATTACGTCATTATTTGAATACGCTTCAACATAGACAGAACCTTAAGCACTAAGCTCAGCGTAAATTCCGTCTAACGTAATG